>NZ_JBARYM010000061.1:0-10262 GCF_049647865.1 Tunicatimonas sp.
CCATTTTAGTTTCAAAATCGATACCATCTTCCAGGTATACCATAGCTCCAGCTTCGGCTATAACAGTTTCACTAGGGTCTAATTCTACTTCTACTACCTGAATTCCATCGCCGAGAATCTGATAGTCTATTTCGTGTGATCGTTTCATAGGTTGTTGCTAAATAATTGATTAAATAACGATAATTTTAGAGAAGATATACTCTCTAAATTCGTAAAAATCTCTCGCATAATGAAACGTTCTATCGGTCTGTTTACTCTCTTAATTCTAATCAGCCTAGCTCCCGCGCACGCTCAATCTTCGTCAGCACCCAATGTTCTGCTAATTATTACCGACGATCAAGGCTACCACGACGTTTCCTACTACGGGACGAAAGACATTCGTACTCCTTATATTGATTCTTTAGCGATGGCCGGCATGCGGTTTGATCGTTTCTACGCCAACTGCCCAGTGTGTTCTCCTACCCGGGCGGCCCTGCTAACCGGACGCTACCAAGATTACGTGGGAGTACCTGGGGTCATTCGTACAAATGCCAACAATAGCTGGGGCTACCTTGATCCTAACGCTACACTTCTGCCAATTCCGCTGAAAGAGGTAGGTTATCATACCGCAATTATTGGTAAGTGGCATCTTGGTTTAGATTCACCAAATACTCCCAACGAGCGAGGCTTCGACGAATTTAAGGGTTGGTTAGGCGATATGATGGACGACTACTGGTCGCATCGTCGGCACGGCATTAATTATATGCGCCACAATCAGGAGACGATTGATCCGGAAGGGCACGCCACCGATCTATTCACGCAGTGGTCGGTAGATTATATCCGACAACAGGCCAAGAACTCTCAGCCATTCTTCTTGTATCTTGCTTATAATGCTCCTCACTTTCCAGTACAGCCTCCCGAAGATTGGCTAAGTACAGTGCAGGAGCGAGAACCTGATATTTCGGAAACCCGGGCTAAACTGGTAGCTTTTATTGAGCATATGGACGATGGCATTGGCCAGATTATCAGGGCACTAAAAGAAACCGGACAATACGAGAATACGCTGATTGTGTTTACCAGTGATAACGGGGGGCACCTACCCAGCGAGGCCAACAATGGCCCGTTTCGAGATGGAAAGCAAAGCATGTACGAAGGCGGATTGTTAGTACCTACCGTTGCCGTTTGGCCCAGTAAAATTGAACCGAGTTCGGTAACTAGTCAAGTAAACCTATCTATGGACCTGTATCCTACTTTACTTGATATTGCTGGAACTACCTCGCAAGATTCTATTGAGGGGCGTAGTTTTCTTCCAACACTATTAGGGCAAGAACCCACTAAAGAAGATAGACCTTTGTTTTTTACCAGGCGGGAAGGAGGCACCCGTTACGGTGGACAATCTATCTATGCGGTACGGCTTGGCGATTGGAAGCTACTTCAGAACAGCCCTTGGCAGCCTCTAGAGTTATATAATGTAGAAGCTGATCCACAAGAAAAGCAAGATGTTACTAATGAAGAACCTGAGAAATATAAGGAATTACTTCGCCTGCTAATGAATCATATTCAGCAAGGAGGTAGAACGCCTTGGCAACCTCCGTATAGCTACAATTAGATTGTACTATCGGAATAATTAATAATAATCTTACAATGTAATAAATTTTATATTTATACATATTTTATTTATATTTGAAGTATAAACACCTAGATATGAAATTTAAAGCTTTATTAATTATATTATTTGTTACCAGTTATTCGGCGTTTTCACAGAAAATAGATGAATTCTTACCTGCCTCTCATCAACAGTATCTTAGTCAAGAAGAATATAGCCACCTACTGAAATTTACTACCCAGCAGCTAATCAACTTTGAAGTTTTAGAAGTAAAAGAGGGTATAGTTAGTATTCAGATGGGTGAATATCCGTATTCGTTTTCTTTGTTGCCTCTAATTGAACAAAGTGCTGAATTCGCCTTTGACTCTGCCGGACGAGAAGATTTGGTGAGAGAGTACGTAGCCCTGCTGATAAGTGCCTACGATGATCAACAGATGTTGAGCGAGGCTGATTTCTCAACAGTAAAAAAGTATTTACGACTACAGCTACACCCAGCCGCCGATATAACTGAAGAGGATTGGAACCGTTGGGTAGTTCAATCCGATTTGGAAGGCACTGTTACTTGTGCGGTACTTAACCTACCAACGGCAACGGCAACGGCAACAGTGGAGCGAAATCAACTGGAACAGTGGAATATAAGTGAAAAGGAAATTTGGCAAATCGCTAAGCGGAATACTGCTGAATCGAAGCATGAAATCGTCCGAAAAACAATAGCTGATTCTATCGAAATACTCGCTATTGGTGAAGCTGATGCTACGCTAGTACTAGATGAAATTATACCGGTTAGCGGCGAATACGGGGCGATTGTAGCAGTGCCCCACGAAGAAATAGTATTGGTGCATCAGCTAAAAGAAGACAAGTTAGAAAACTTTCAAAAAGTGATTGAATACCTTCATAGCTTTGTTACTGAGCAGTATCAAGAGCATAACCAGCCGATTTCACCCTACTTTTATTGGTATTCGCAGGGAGAATACATTCGAGTGCGTTTAGGAAAAGATCAGCACGGTAACCTGCACATTTTTCCCCCTACAGCTAGTTTGGATGCTGAGGAGTAGTTACTCCTCTTCAGATTGGTTGTCCTCTTCCTTTTGTTCGATATCTTCATCCCGGCCCTCAATATCGTCGCGGTCACGTAGTTTCTTATCATCCACGTGTTTGTTCAGAAACTTATTAATCTTATCAATATCATAGTTGGTTTGGATCTCTCCAAACGTATCAATCTTGATATCGAACCCATCTAATTCAGGGTTTACTTTCGGCTTTTCTCGTTTACTTAATCTCTTTCTTCCCATAATACTTATGCTAATTGAAAATGAATAATTGATAGTTATTCTATATACATAACGATAAAGAGGTGTAGGGTGTTTTACTAGTTTACTGCTAAAGACATTACCGCCTGCCGTATTCGACTAATTACTTCCTGACGGCCTAATACCTCCATGGTACTCATTAAGTCGGGTCCACCGCCCTGTCCGGTTAGAGCAAGGCGTAACGCAGGCATCACTTTACCCAATCCTATCTGACGATCTTCCAGTACTTGCTGTAACTGTTGTTTAGCATTTTCTGCTGACAATTTTTCTTCCGAACCTTCTAAGGCTTCAGCGTAGGCAAGTAGGGCATCGGATGCTTCCGGCTTCCACTTTTTTCGTACCATTTTCTCATCGTACTGTTTAGGGGGCTGGTAGAAGTACTGCGCCGTACTCCAGATTTCCTGCGGGAAAGTAACTCGCTCCTTCATCAGCCCGCAAACCTGCTCAGCTTTTTCCTGATTGCTTTCTAGGCCATTGTCCGATAAATCTTTCAGCAGATGCTCAGCTAAGGCTGCATCTGACATTTCTTTAAGATATTGCTGATTAAACCATTTAGCCTTTTCAATATCAAACTTGGCTCCCGCTTTATTAACTCTCTCTAAACTGAATGCGGTAACCAATTCTTCCAGACTAAACAATTCTTCATCATCACCCGGATGCCAACCTAGTAGAGCTAGAAAGTTTACTGTAGCCTCGGGCAGATAACCTCCTTCCCGAAATCCCGGGGATACTTCATCCGACTGCGGATTTTCCCAGTCAAACGGGTACACCGGAAAGCCAAAGCGATCGCCACTGCGTTTACTGAGCTTTCCCTTACCATCAGGGTTCATCAGTAGTGGTAAGTGGGCAAATTCGGGCATATTTTCCTCCCAGCCTAAGTAGTGATAAAGCAGCACGTGCAATGGAGCCGAGGGTAACCACTCTTCGCCCCGAATTACGTGAGTTATCTTCATCAGATGGTCATCTACTACATTAGCTAGATGATAGGTTGGTAAACCATCGGATTTTAGCAAAACCTTGTCATCCAACGTAGATGAATGTACAGTTACATTGCCCCGAACTAGATCGGCGAGTTGTATATCTTCGTCTTCCGGCGTTCTTACGCGTATTACGTAGGGTACCCCGCTGTTTATGTGTTCTTTAATTTCTTCTTCGGAGAGACTTAGTGAATTCTTCATAGTCATCCGGCTAGCCGCATCGTACTGCGGGTTCTTTCCTTCGGCTTGTAATCGCTCACGCATCTCGTTCAGTTCGTCAGATGTATCAAAGGCGTAATAAGCGAACCCGCCGTCTAGCAATTGCTGAGCGTACTGCTGGTATATGTCTTTTCGTTCCGATTGACGGTAGGGCGTATACTCCCCGCCCTGTTCTACGCCCTCATCCGGCGGAATTCCGCACCAAGCTAGGGCTTCGCGAATGTATTCTTCCGCACCGGGCACAAAGCGGGTTTGGTCGGTATCTTCAATTCGCAGAATGAATGCGCCCTGATGTTGTTTAGCGAATAGGTAGTTATAAAGAGCGGTGCGTACCCCGCCAATATGCAGTGGCCCCGTTGGACTAGGGGCAAATCGTACTCGTACTGTCATGCCTACTGTAACCGCTTGCCGATTCAAAAGTTGCAGACAAATTATGAAAATGAGCTACTGCGGTTCGTTAGCGAGGTAAAGTTTTGTAAATTTCAGTGATGGAAATTTGAAAGAAGCTACAGAAAAACTATTAGACAGAAATATAGACCTCGTAGAGATATAAACGCTCAAAAATCCTATACTTAAACGATCAATCCACCATAACAAAGTGCTAATTTATGGATGAGAGGATACTAAAGTGGCTGTATGGTGTTAAGCAATCAGTAAAAACAGTTCTCAGGTTCCATTCACAAAAACTACTCAATAGAACAGAACCGATTCTTTCATATTCCATGTCTTTCGTTGTACATTGCTCACTGTACATTGTTAACTATATATGATTCATCAATTTAATTTTCCCACTGTTGTTCGCTTTGGTGAGGGAGCCATTCAGGAACTGGGAAGCTACCTAAAAAGTAAGGGCAGCCAGCGTCCCTTGTTGATTACCGATGGGGTGGTGGCGAAGTTAGCTTTCTTCGAAAAGATTTTGGCTGACTTACGGCAGCAGGGTTTGACCCCTGAGTTGTTCTGCGATATTTCTAAGAACCCAGTCAAGTCCGATGTGTTGAAGGGAAATGAAGCTTACCACCAACACAGTAGCGATGCAATTGTCGGATTGGGTGGGGGAGCAGCAATGGACGTAGCCCGAGCAGTGGCCCTAAGCATCAATAATACCCGCGAGTTACTGGAGTACGACGAACTGACAGGCGGTGATCAATATATTACTGAGCCGATACCGTTGTTTATTACCGTGCCTACAACAGCCGGTACGGGTAGTGAAGTAGGTCGGAGTGCGATTATTTCAGATGATGTAACCCGAAAAAAACATATCCTTTTTCATCCGACACTGATGGCACAAGTGGTATTCGCTGATCTCGAACTAACCTACGAGCTACCGCCAGCAGTAACGGCTGCTACCGGCATGGACGCTTTAACCCACAATATAGAAGCTTACTTAGCCAAAAATTACCATCCGATGGCCGACGGCATTGCGCTGGAAGGCATTCGGATGATTACTCGTTCGCTAGAAAAGGCCGTAAACCAACCCAATGCTGAATCACGGCGGGAGATGCTGCTAGCTTCGCTGATGGGGGCGGTAGCTTTTCAGAAGGGGCTAGGCGTAGTACACTCAATGGCGCATCCGCTGTCGGCCCTACTAGATACGCACCACGGACTGGCAAACGCTATCTGTCTGCCCTACGGATTGCAGTTTAATATTAATGGCTTTGAAAATCGCTTTGCTACGATGGCGCAGGTCATGAATTTGGCTGACCACGGTGGGGAAGCGGTGGTTGAGGCACTGTTTGGCTTGAACAGACAGATTGGTCTGCCTACTCAACTTAGCAGCGCCGGGGTGGAAGAAGCTCATCTGGAAGAATTATCTACGCTGGCATCAGAAGATTTTGCTCATCCCAACAATCCTAAACCAGTGAGTCGCAAAGATTTTCTGAAACTCTATCGGGCAGCCCTATGATAAAGCTAGGAGTAACTTCTTGCTTAATGTACCCCGACCCGGATCGGACATACTTTACTCCCAAGTATTTGTGCTATCTAGAGCGCGATATGGCTCGTTACCTCTACCGTCCCAACGTGCTACCAATACTGATTCCTGATTTGGTGTCGGAAGAACTAGCTGATTTTCTGGCGCAAATGGATGGCTTTGTATTCCAAGGTGGTTCCGATTTAGCTCCCGAAACCTACGAAGAGAAACCGATCGGTCGTTGGTTAGGCGATGCCTACCGGGACGAATACGAGCTGAAAATTCTGGACTATGCCATAAAAAACGATAAGCCGGTCTTTGGCATCTGCCGGGGCTTCCAAGTGATGAATGTATACTTTGGCGGAACGCTATATCAGGATATAGGTACTCAGCGACCCGAACTAGAATCTCACCGGGATGCGGTACTATACGATCAAATTAATCATCCTATCATTCTAGAAGAAGGGAAACTATTGGATCGTTTGCATCAAAATGAAGATAATCAGATGGTCAATACCGTCCATCATCAGGCAGTAAAGGATTTAGGCGAAAACCTAGAAGTGCTGGCCACCTCACCCGATGGGCTGATAGAAGCATTTCAATGGACAAAAGCTGAAGAAGGAAAAGTAATCGGAGTACAGTGGCACCCCGAATTCTTCCATAATTCTAAAACACCCTTAATGGATGCTGAAAAGGTTTACACTCATTTTTTGAGTTTCTGTTAGGTAGTGCTTAATTAAAGTGAGAAGCTTTCTACTTCAACTGTTTCCTTACCAATTTAGCATTCTTTTCTTGAGAGCTGCCAAATATCTTCTTCTCCATTTCAGCGTACTCCGGTGGCTGATTAGCTTTTGGGTAGTCTCCAGATCAATGCCGTTGATGGGTTCGTCTAGCGCCAGAATGGCCTGATCCAGCGCGACGACTCCCATAAAAGCTAGCTTTTTCTTCATGCCGGTAGAGTACGATTCGATATACTGATTTAGCGGTAGATCAAATAACTGATTCCATTCCGCAGTTGTATCTTCTAGCTTAACTAAGGCTCAGGTACTGATTTAGAAAAGTAAAGCGAATGAATATTTTTATAATTTTAAAAAGCAAGTACTTTTATGCATAGTTATTAGCCAGTGTCTCGAGTATTCCTGTTCATTTTGAAAACTTAGCAAGTTTGCCGGATAGTGCAGGATGGCATTCCCTAAAAAATAGGCTTATATCTAGCAAAATTTACTACGGTATGAACCTTAATCTTCAACGTATTGCCGAAGAGAATGAATCGGCCCTTTCGGATCATCAAGCACACTGGGACAGTTTTCGTTCGCTAAGATCTTATTCTGACTCTTTCTGGGAAAAATGCATTCATCAGCTCTCAGCAATGCAAATCGCTATTCCTAGCTGGGCCTTAGGCACTGGGGGTACTCGTTTTGGGCGTTTTCCCGGTGGAGGGGAACCTCGTAACTTGGAGGAAAAAATAGCGGATGTAGGAGCATTACACGCACTAAACGGTCATTGCGGATCAATATCACTCCATATTCCTTGGGATATTCCTGACAATGCTGACCATATTCGTCAAGTAGCCAGAGAGTGGGGAATTGCTTTTGATGCAGTAAATTCTAATACTTTTCAAGATCAAACCAATCAGGAGCATTCGTACAAATTTGGTTCTCTCGCCCACACCGATGCAGCGGTGCGCCAACAGGCGGTTGAGCACAATCAGCAAGTAATAGATTACGGGAGAGCTTTGGGCTCGAAAGCTATTACGGTATGGCTGTCTGACGGGGCTAACTTTCCTGGTCAGCAGAACTTTCGGCGGGCATTTGAGCGCACTTTAGCGAGCCTACAGAAGATTTATGGCCACCTGCCTAATGATTGGCAAATGTTAGTGGAGTATAAACCTTATGAGCCTAATTTTTACAGTACAGTTATTCAAGATTGGGGTAGTTCTCTCCTGTTGGCTAGTAGGCTAGGACCACAGGCATACAGTTTGGTAGATTTGGGACACCATTTGCCTAATACCAATATTGAACAGATTGTTAGCCGCTTGAGGATGGAAGGCAAACTAGGCGGGTTTCACTTTAATGATTCTAAATATGGTGATGATGATCTTACCGTAGGAAGTATTAAGCCTTACCAGCTATTCTTAATTTTTTTGGAGCTGCTGGAAGGTATAGAAACGCAGTCATTTGCGTGGATGATTGACGCGAGCCACAATGTGAAAGACCCGCTAGAAGACTTGCTACAGTCAGTTGATGCAATACTAATTGCTTACGCTCAGGCTTTACTAGTAGATCGGGAGGCTCTTTATCAAGCTCAGGAAGACAACGATGTAGTGATGTGCCAGGAGATTATTCAGAGTGCTTTCCGCACAGACGTGCGCCCATTATTGGCTGAAATACGCCATCGGGCAGAAGCAGCACTACACCCTCTTTCATTATACCGAAAACTGCAAATCCGCCAAACATTGGTTAATGAACGAGGTGCTAAAACGCTAGCAACTGGCTTATAGCCATAAAACGTAACAACCTAACGATAGAAGATGAACGAACCAGTTATTGCAATTTATGACATCGGAAAAACAAATAAAAAGCTGCTGCTTTATGACCGAAAATATCAGATAGTACACCAAGACCAGATAAACCTACCCGAGACAGTTGACGACGATGGCTACCCCTGTGAGGATATAGAAAAAACCAGCCAATGGGTAAAGAAGAGCTTTAAAGCGATTAAAAAGAATAAGAAGTTTGCTATTTGCGCGCTTAATATATCGGCTTACGGAGCTTCTTTTGTTCACCTTAATGAGCGGGGTCAACCGGCTACTCCTCTGTACAACTATCTTAAACCGTATCCTGAAGGTTTAGCCGAACAACTATATGACCAGTACGGAGGTGAAGAGAAATTTACGCGTCATACTGCGTCTCCTCGTTTAGGAATGCTCAATTCAGGGTTGCAGTTGTATTGGCTCAAACACCATAAGCCCGAAATGTACCGTACTATTTGGCGTTCGCTACATCTTCCCCAGTACTTTGCCTACCTAATACATGGAAAATGCTTTAATGAGATTACCAGTTTAGGCTGCCACACAGCGCTTTGGGATTTTTCTCGCGACCGAAGTCACGACTGGGTGTACGCCGAAAAGATTGATACTACGCTACCTCCGGTAGTATCTACTCACTCCTACGAAATGATTTCTAATAACAATAGCAATACATTATGTGGAGTGGGTATTCACGATAGTTCGGCTTCGTTGGTTCCTTACTTGTTGGCCTTTGAAGAATCTTTCATGCTATTATCTTCTGGCACCTGGAATATTACGCTGAACCCTTTCAATGAAGAGCCGCTAACCAATGAGGAGTTACGAAAAGACTGTTTGCAATATATTAATTACCGGGGTGTTTCAGTAAAGGCATCACGTATTCTTATGGGGCGCGAGCACGATTATCAGGAAGCTCGGTTGGCTGAGCACTTTAACAAATCATCAGACTATCATCGTTCAATTATTCCCGATAAAGAATTGCTTGAAAGAATAGCATCGAGTGACCACAAAGAGCGGCATTTTTATCCGCAGACCATGCAACAAACTGGTCCGCTGCCTAATTTTGTGGGTCCGCCTACTGATTTAGATCAATTTTCTAGTTACAAAGAAGCTTACCACCAACTGATATTGGATTTAGTAGAAATGCAAGCTATTTCCATGAAGTTAGTTACTAGTCAAACACCCCCGAAAAAAGTCTTTATTTCAGGCGGGTTTTGTGCTAATCAGCTATTTATGCGGCTGTTGGCCGCTCATTTTCCAGATATTCAGTTTTATACAACTGAGTTAGATAACGCTTCAGCTTTGGGAGCTGCCCTAGTGATGCATCGCCACTGGAATCGCGGAGAATCCATTGATCACCTGTTTCAATTTCAAGAGATTCAACCTATGAATATCGATGCCCTTACAGCCTACTCATTCGCAAAAATGAAGTAAAAATAATTCATCAATAAGCCAAATACACTGTGACTACGTTTTGATGCTTTTCATGATGACATCGCGAATGACGAAAAAGTAAGTCACGCGGTGGTTTCTACGATTAGGTTCGTAGACGGTTGTAGTAGTTCCTGTCACAAGTTAGATATGCTGACCGTTCACCACCGCGCAACTACACTAAACATTACCCAGCGTATTTTACAGGATTGCTAAATAATGCCAGTAAGTTTTATAGGAACGCATAATAACAAGTATGCTAGCGAGGTGATATTTTATTGGTATACTCTTCGTAGCCTTGTAC
>NZ_JBARYM010000062.1:0-18413 GCF_049647865.1 Tunicatimonas sp.
CAAGCCTCTGGGGGTGTCGGGTGAATCGCTCATTCAGGCACTACACGTACTGCAACCCGAAATCTACGGACTGATTAATGATCCCGAGCGAGTAGAAATTAACGGGCTACTGTATGTGCTTGACCGATTACCACGCGGGATTGAAGAGTGCCGCTATATCAAATTAATTTCACGCGAAGGTTACGAAAGCTCAAATTTTGAGCATATCATTCCGGCGAAGCGTCGTCGTAACTGCTACCGGGTAGATGATCTACAGATGTATGTGGAGATGACCCGAGGGCGCAGCGATATTTACGACATTCTAACTCATCTGACTTTCCTCTACAATGAAGCTGAAAAAATTCGCCGTAATGCTCTAGATCACAAGGGGCGGGAAACTCCTGATTGGTTCAAATTACGCGAGCTGGTAGAACAAGAAGAGCGAGATGAAGAATGTGATCTGGAAGCGGCCTATTCATATTTGTCCAACGTACTAAGCCGCACTTACGAAGAAACTCAAGCAGCCTACCAACGCTTCGCGGCTGATTCTGCCCGCAATAGTCTGTTTCACATTGTGTACTATTTGGGCAAGCTATCAATTGAGGAAGCTCAGGGAAAAGACGACCGAGAAATTAAATTTTCCAATACCCTGCGCGAGCGAATTGGGCACCATGTCTACGGTGAAATGTGGGCTAATAATATTAAGTCTATTCTTACGGAGAAGAATCTGATTGCTCGTCCAATTCATATCATCAGCGCTAATCTTCACAGTTTTGTTAATACGATTTACGGCTACCATGCGCTTGGAAAATCAGATTATGCAGCAATAGAGCAGTTAGCTACCGCAATCAGTCAAAATAAGAAAACGCAACTAGCGGATAAAATCTGGAATTTTGCACTGAAAAATGGCCTCACCGAAGTGGTCGACCAATCGGGTACCAATATTTCCGTACAAATTATTGACATCGCTCAACTTCCTTCTAACCACATCGCTCCTGGAATTTCCCGGCCAAATACAAACGAAGAGAAGTTACCGGTACTACTAGTAATGGACTATGCTTTTGGAGAACAAGCCTACGAGTGTATGGATGAGCTACTCAAACCCTACGATGAAGAGCAGGGTAGTTATCCGCTAAAAATAGAGTCCGTATCAATTATGGGGAAAGCAGGAATATTAGAAGGAAGCAAAGGCGATATTATGATTCCGACGGCCCATGTATTTGAAGGAACAGCCGATAATTATCCCTTAGAGAATGAGGTAGATGCTCAAGCACTGAGCGGACACGGGCTGGAAGTTTTTGAAGGTCCGATGATCACCGTGCTGGGAACTTCGCTACAAAACAAAGAAGTGCTAAAGTATTTCTTTCGGTCTTCATGGCGGGCTATCGGGCTGGAAATGGAAGGAGCTCACTATCAAAAAGCCATTCAGGCGGCGGCAAAAATTCGCAATAGCATTAACCCCGAAGTGAAACTTCGCTACGCTTACTATGCTTCAGATAATCCACTGGAAACCGGAAGTACGCTAGCATCCGGTAGTTTGGGAATCGAAGGGGTAAAGCCTACTTACCTAATTTCTTTTCACTTTTTGCAGCAGATATTTACCGAAAAATCTAATAAAAAATTAGAAAAAATAAATACTTAATTAAAGAATATTTTTTAAATAGGTTGAGTAATTAGTCGGCGTTAAAGAACGTATTGAAGGTATTAGATGTTCTTATAAAAAGAATATTTAATTTATGAATGATATCGAGAATTCTCAGTCGATGATGACTGAACAAGATTATCAGCGTTGGCAACGATCGCTTCCTGCTCAGGTTTTTCTGAATTACTTTCACGCCCTACATCTGCATGTAAAGCAGGGTGATAAAGCGTACGAGTTGCCCAAAGTTACGCATTTTTCTCAGCGAAAAGCTCTGCTAACTGAAGTTGATTTGGCTTCAGTTCGGCGGCATTTGAGTAACAGTTGGAATACGGAATACACTATTCTTCAAACGGCTGCTTTGGGTGATGTAGACTATCAGCAGCATGCACTTCATTGGACTTTTCCGCAGGCATACTATAGTATAGAAGAAAGCTTAAAGGCGTTGCTTCGTGTAAATGGAAGCAATAGAGCGCCTACCAGAGTGCTAACTGCTGCCGGACGGCTAGTAAAACAAAAATTTTACCCTCAGCCAATTTCATTTTACGCTTTCGGTGAGGCGCACCATCCCAAAGTATACGGATTGCCCGCTGGGCGTTGGGCTAAACCTGCTTTAACACCAGCGCAAAATAAAAGAGAAGTCCAGAGTCAATTACGACAGTTTTTGCGTACAACGCACCGCCAGCGTGCTCAACGGGTTCGGAACCGAGTGCAAGGGAACCCAAAAACAGCTCTACGATCTGAACGGACGGGTGAGATACTTCGCCGGTTTAATCGTGAACATTGGCAGCAACTGGCTTGGCAAACCGGCTACACTACCGTATTTCATTTGTTACAGCGACTGGTGATATCGGCTTCTAACCGAGAAATTGAACGATTCGTTGTTGCTGATATTGATACGGAATTGTTTCACCAATGTCTGCTGGGTATTGTTAGTTATATCAACTTTATTCACGAAGCCTACATTGTCCAAATAGTTGGTGACGATACCTATACTACTTGGCTATCGGATCTGCCACCTTATCTGAAAAGTGGTTTTGTAAGTGAGCGATATGAGGAGCGTATTACATTAGTTACTAATCAAAATGCTGCGGCTTGAAGTCTGCTCGAGTATGGTTAGAAGGTAAGAAGTAACCGCAGCTCGCTTTTTGCTTATAACCGAAGGTAAAAGCTATTAAAGCCGCCACAAGCTATCCACGGGATTTCTTGTGGCGGCTTTATTAGTTTGCCCACGAACAATGCTTAAGGGAATTTTTAGCACTGGCTCCGTTTGAACAGTGAACATCAATCACTGAATGCTTTCCAACAAACGTATCCTGCTAACCATTCCTAAATTAGATCAGCTTTTTTTGTATTTCAAAAAATTAATAATCAAAGATAACTCAGATTAACATATCCTTAACGTTAGGGTTATCATAGAAAAGTTGTATTTTCAACTTTAATGTTAAATAAAGTACATGGTGAAAAAATTCATGACAATTTTGAGAAAGAATAAACCAATTTTCCTATTACCTATCATTGTTTCTGCGCTCAGTTTCAGCGGATGTAATAATGAGGAGCCCGTAGATTTACGCATTAAAGAGATGTCTTCAGAACAGGAGGTAGCTGTACTGGCAAAATCTATTGAAGCAACGGTATCCCCTGAATTAGCGGAAGGACTTACGCTCAGTTTGTGGGCGGTCGATTCTCTGGTAGATGATCCTATCGCATTGGATATTGACGATCAGGGGCGTGTGTACTACACCCGAACCCAACGAGGGCTACATTCGGAGTTCGATATTCGTGGGCATCAAGATTGGGAGATTGAATCAATTCAACTGCAAAATGTAGAAGAACGGCGTAGCTTTCTGCGTAAAGTACTGGCCCCCGAGAATAGCGATCAAAACGAGTGGCTACCCGATGTAAATGAAGATGGCTCGCGCGATTGGCGAGATTTAATGATTGAAAAAGAAAAGATCTACCGAGTAGAAGATGCTTCTGGCGATGGTTTAGCAGATAAAACCCAGTTGGTCGTCGATGGCTTTAATGATGAGATAGACGATGTAATGGGTGCCGTTTTAGTGAATGGTGATGATCTATTTGCAGGTGTAGCGCCTAATCTATGGCGCATCAGAGATAAAAACGGAGATGGCATTGCCGACGAACAAACTTCTATTTCGCACGGCTACGGAGTGCACATTGGCTTCGGAGGACACGGAATGTCAGGTTTGGAAATGGGCCCCGATGGAAAAATCTACTGGGGTATTGGCGATATAGGTTTCAACGGTAAAGGACCGGATGGTAAGGAATGGAAGTATCCCAACCGGGGAGTACTCGTTCGGGCGAACCCGGATGGTAGTGACTTTGAGGTTTTTGCCATGGGGTTGCGTAATACCCACGAATTTACCTTCGATAAATACGGTAACATCATCGGTCAAGATAATGACGGTGACCACCGAGGTGAGAGTGAGCGGTTGGTGTATATAGTTAATGGCTCCGATACTGGTTGGCGAATCAACTGGCAGTTTGGAAAATATAAAGATCCTAAAAATAACGAATACAAAGTCTGGATGGATGAAGGAATGTATAAACCTCGGTTTGAGGGGCAGGCAGCCTATATTACTCCTACTATCAAAAATTATGTAAATGGCCCGACCGGCTTTCTGTACAATCCGGGAACCGCACTGGGGCCTAAGTGGAAAGAACACTTTTTTGTAGCTAGTTTCGTGGGCAACCCTACCAAATCGGGCATTCACGCTTTTAAACTAAATCCAAAAGGAGCCACATTTGAGTTAGGTGAAACCGAACAGGTGATGGGCGGGGTGCTGGCCACCGGTATGGACTTTGGCCCCGATGGAGCTATGTACTTTGCCGACTGGATCGACGGCTGGTCTCCTAAAGAGGAAGGTCGTATTTGGAAATTAGATGCCCCAAGTGGCAGCGATTGGCCCGAAAGAAAGCAAACTCAAGAGCTAATAGGGCAAGATTTTACTGAAAAGAATGATGAGGCGTTAGGAGAACTTCTTAAGAACCCGGATATGCGGGTGCGCCAGAAAGCTCAGTTTGAACTGGCTAAGCGAGGGGAGGATGGTGCTCAGGTCTTTCAGCAAATGCTCGCACAGACTGAATATCAACTTGCTCGGGTACACAGTATTTGGGGTATTAGCCAGTTGGCTCGTCAAGACTCAGCGTATGCAGAAATCTTACTTCCACTATTACAAGATGCTGACCCGGAAATTCAGGCCCAGGCGGCGAAGTGGTTAGGTGATATGCGCTACTCCCCGGCTGCTGGCAAGCTAGTTTCTATGCTAAGCGATGACTATGATCGCACTCGCTTCTTTGCGGCTGAGGCTTTAGGGCGCATTGCTTACGAGCCGGCCCTTGAACCTTTGATTACCCTACTGGAAACGAATAACGACGAAGACACTTACATCCGCCATGCCGCCAGTCTGGCTATGGCTCGAATTGGACAAGCGGAACCAGTGGTAGCATTAGCTGACCATCCTTCGCGAGCAGTACGGATAGGAGCCGTAGTAGCCTTGCGCCGAATGGAAGAACCGGGAGTAGCTAAGTTTTTGAATGATGAAGACGAATATATCGTTACTGAAGCCGCCCGAGCCATTAATGATGATTATTCTATTGAAGCAGCTTTACCTGCTTTGGGCAATGTATTGCAGCAGAACCGATTTAGTAACGAAGCTTTAGTACGCCGGGCGATCAACGCCAATCTGCGGGTAGGTAGCGATGAGGCCCTAACCAATCTACTAGATTACGCGCTGAACTCTAGCAATCCAACAGCACTACGAGCCGAAGCCGTAGCGGCTTTAGGAACTTGGTCAGAGCCATCGGTACTGGATCGGGTAGATGGACGCTACCGGGGCGAAGTGAAACGTGAACCGGCTACTATTCAGGATGCAGCCTTTCAGCCGCTGATCCAATTGGCTTCGCAAAACGATGCTGGACTTCGCCTAGAAGCAGTAAGGGCTGTTGGTCGCCTTGGGTTTTCTGAAGGGGCCACCCAACTACTAGATCAACTAAAAAACGACCGTAGTGCTTTAGTACGAGCGGAAGCTTTAACAGCCTTATCTAGCTTGGAATATGATCAGATTGGTAAGGCAATTGAAGTAGCACTGACGGATTCTGAAAAGAGCGTGCGGGTAGTCGGCTTAGACTTAATGACTAAAATGGATATTTCTCCCGAATTGATGGTCTATTTACTTACTAATGTAATTGAGTCCAATTCGCGTACCGCCGAAGAGCAGCAGGTGGCAATGGCAACTTTAGGAACGCTTCCTGTAGATCAAACCAAAGATACTTTTGGGAAGCTGCTTACTCAATTAGAAAACGGTAAATTCCCACCCGAAATTTTAATTGAGCTAGCCGAAGCAATTGAGGAAACCGAATCAGATGAGTTAAACAATCGCTTAGAGCAAATTCAAGCGGCGGCTCCGGAATCATTTATGGCTTCTTACCAAGATTGTCTGTACGGGGGCGATCCTGAGCATGGACAGCAATTAGTATTCCGTCACTCTACCGCGCAGTGCATGAAGTGCCACGCATATGATGATTACGGCGGCAACGCCGGTCCTCGTCTCAACGGGATTGCCGACCGCCTGAGTCGGGAGCAAATTCTCGAAGCAATTGTAAACCCAAGTGCCCGAATTGCTCCCGGTTACGGAGTAGTTACGCTGAAGCTGGAAAATGGTGAAACGATCAGTGGCATTTTGCAGGAGGAAAACGAAACTGAGGTAATAATAAAAGTTGGTAATCAGCCCGATAAAGCTATTGCTAAAGCGGAGATTATAGAGCAGACTACCGCTCCATCCAGTATGCCTAATATGACTAGCTACCTAAGCAAAAAAGAGATTCGTGATATTGTAAGCTTCTTATCTACGTTACACGGTGACGAGATGCAAGCTAGTGTTGTAGCGGACTAATCATATAAAACGATAATTTTCAGCGACATCACCGGAATCATTGACAGAATTGATAAAGGTAGCATGCTTCGTCAGTGTAATTTTGCTTTCCGAAGGGTTGTACTAACTGCGTAACAATTGATGTAGCTTCGGACTTGTAGTTACCTTTTAGGGCAAGGGATTGTGGTACTTCCTAAGCTAGGATATTGTTTACTGAACCAAGCTCGCCGGGAAGATTCGACTGTCAAGGACTTTGCCTAAGCATAATGTATAACGGTACAGGTGACTGTCGAGATAACTACGTTCAGTTTGCTCGTACCCAATACTTAAATGAGCTAGTTGATTCTAGATTTACTGGTGATATTCTCACTCAATAGTTATTATTATCAACACTTTCTCGTAGATAGCTATTGTATGTAGCTGCAAAGTTGCTTTTCTTTGTAGTCTCACATAATCCCGTTACTTATGAGAATGGCCGGTATCGTCATGGCAATCGTTGGATTTATCGCTTTAGTATTTTCAGTTATTTCTCTTTTCGAAGAATTAAGCTTAGATCGTTATCCGCCGATGTTTGGTAATAGCTGGATAGTTATTATGGCTTTATTCTGGTTCTTCTCCGGGATTGCTCTGATTATTGCGTTTGGTAAAGAAGATAAACGTACAATCAAATAGTAGTTTGTGCGCTTCACTGAAGGTGCATGACTAACCCAATCTCGTAATCTAAGCGACGGTAGCGATTGCGTCTAGGCTTCACTGTTTCTACCGCAATAGTTTCCTGGGTCCAGGTATATTCAGACTTTTGATAAGGAATATTTACGTTGGATTGAAATCCTACAAATCTTCCCAATACGCCTAGCTTACTGTTTTTTCCTTTGAATATAAATACTCCAGCTACTATTTCGGGTGAGATGAAAAAGGAATGCTCGCGCTCAGTTTTATAGATAATTTCTTGCCGGAAGTTGCTATTTGGTACAGCTAGTCTAAAAGTTTCGGAGAAAGGCTGCGTGCTGCTAAACCCCAAGTTGGCTTTAACCTGAATGAAGCCTAAAGTACGTTCAATCCGATAGGTAGGCCCTAAAAAGTACCCAATGTCCCACACCGTACGGAATTTCTGATTGGCAAATGTTGGTAAACCAGGGGTTTTATTTCGGTAGTATTGCTCATAACCATTCATGATTTGATTAACGACCAATACTCCTCCGTTAATCCCTAGGTTTCCGAACATACGCTGCGATTGTAGTACAAAGCAGGGAGTAAAGTCTAGTAGTGCTACGTGAACCTCACCCCGCCAGTTGTCTCTGAATTTCAGTGAGCTATACAAACCAATGTACTGGTACGCTACTAAGTCCGGCTCATCGATGATGAGATGATTCATGAAATCTAGATAGGCACCGGCAGTAGGAAGACGGCGTACTGAACGGTTGCCAAACGAGAGAGCTACTTGGTATTCTTCAACCAGCGGCAACCGGGTTTGCGCTGGTGCGGGTGAAATAAATACCTGCAAAAGACTCAGCAAAACAAGAACGTACTTCTGCTTCATTGCAGATAAATTGTAGGTGAAGTTGCAGTTAGGGATCGCCCGTCGGATAGCAAAACCTCTACGGTATACTGCACTTCCATTGTCTCGGAAGGAGTGGTAAGCACCAGTGTTAAATCAACCTGAGGAAAGTCATAGGGTGCGGATGAATTTAGACGATGGATAGCTTCAGGAAGCGAGGGATACAACCATTCATCGAACGTTCCTTCTGCAACAAACAGCGAAGTAACCTCTCGTTCCGAAGGTAACTCTTTTATCATTATTTGATCAATCTGCTGACTAGGCACGAACGGTACAAAGCAATCGCAGCTGACGGCTACCGCTGTGGACCAGCCTAATGAATTGTGGTTCGGGGTTGAAAGGGTATGAGCCAATAGCGACGTATCGGAGATACTAAACGTGAAAGCAACAGCTTCTCTGTAAAGCGTATCAGTTAGTGCTGGTGCCAGAAAATCGCCAGAATTATCCATGAGGGTAATAGTAGCCTCCTGATAATTGAACGCAACCTCAGTAGGGTCACATTCGCAAATACAACTTCCTACCAACGAGGGTAAAATAATAATCAATCCTATCAGAATGGGTAATTTAACTATTCTCATACTTTAGATTTGTCCTTTCGTTAATGGACACCGAGCAAGAGAAAATAGTTGGAAAGTTTTTACCAAAAGAAATCAAACTTCCTTTTGTTTGTACAATTGCCACCAGGGTACGCCCGGCGTATTGTGATGTTCGTAATGGTAGCCAAAGAAATAACAACTAACAAACGCTAGCAGGTGATTTTTGCGCTGACTGCGGGACTGATGCTTATTATTGGGTTCACCTCGGTGGGGTAAGTAGGTGCCGAAGTAGAACAACTGCAACGTAGAAAGTAGTGAAGGGATAATATAAAATAAGATGACATTGGGTTTGGGAAAGAAGCGGATTAGCACTTCGTAGGTAATTGCCATTAATACAATCTGCCAAATACTAACATACTCCCGAGCGAACTTAATGTACCAAGGAACAAAACTACCATGGTGATAGTCTGGGTCTAGGTCAGTAGCTACAAACCGGTGGTGCTGATGATGTTTTGGAAAGAGCTTCTTATACGAGTTATAAGCGAATAGGGTCGCCGCAATGGTTCCTAGTGCGTTATTCCATTTCCTATTCTTGGCTACACTACCGTGCATAGCGTCGTGGGCTGTAATAAATAGTCCAGTATACAAGTGGGCTTGCAGTAGCATTAGTCCGTAGGTGAGCGGATTAGCAAAATCCACCCAATAGCTAGTGAGCAACCATCCCAACGATAAAAACCATAAGCCAATAATGACTAGGGCAATCCAGATTCCTTTTTCTTGATACCAACGGTTCATGTTAGACAAAGGTGTAGATAGGGGCTAAAGCTCCAATAACGTATCTCGAACTTCTTCCATAAGCCACATAGGAGTGGAGGTTGCTCCGCAAATGCCTACCGTATCGTAGGGTGTAAACCAATTAGACTCAACTTCTTCTTTCCGAGAAACGAAGTAGGTGTTTTCGTTTTGATTTTTGCAGACCTGATATAGCACTTTACCATTTGAAGACTTAGTGCCCGAAACAAATAAGATCTTATTAAACTGGCCGGCAAAGTTTCTTAGTTCTTTGTCTCGATTTGATACTTGTCGGCAGATAGTATCGTTAGCATTTACCTGAATGCCAGAGGATTCTAACGTATCTTTTATTTCATAAAACTTATCAGTGCTTTTAGTCGTCTGGCTATACAGCGTCAAATTTTTAGGTACTTCCGATAGGTTTAGTTCTTCTAAATTCTGGAATACTACGGCTTCTTGATTCGTCTGGCCTAGCAACCCTTCCACTTCGGCATGGCCGTGTTTTCCGTAAATGTATATTTTTTCCTGCCGATCGTAAGAGTTTTTTATTCGGTTCTGAAGTTTTAGCACTACGGGGCAGGAAGCATCAATCAGTTCAAGATCATTCTCCGCCGCAATCTGATACGTACGCGGTGGCTCGCCGTGAGCGCGAATAAGTACCCGCTCACCCTGCAGTTGGCGCAGGTCCTCGTGGTTTATAATCCGTAATCCCTTTTTTTCCAACCGGCTAACTTCCTCATCGTTGTGAACAATATCGCCTAAGCAGTAAAGTGACCCGAACTCATCCAAAACATCCTCGGCCATTTCAATAGCGTACACCACCCCGAAACAGAATCCTGAACTTTGGTCAATATCGACATCTAAATGTAACATCAGCGGACGGTTTAAGTGTAGTAAAGCGACTATAGGTAGTTGAAACGATGTCGAAAGTAAGTGCCAATTAGAAGTGCTAATTTACGATTATCAGGAATCCGGATGCGTTCCTGGGCAATTCGGGCCGCTGAGCACTGCTTAATTTTCTTGAATAAATTTAGGTAATAAACGTAAGCTAAATATACCCCTAACTTAGAGCCACTGGGCAAGCGTATAATTCCTTGATAAGCTTCATCAAAGTCTTGCTGAATATCTTGTTCAATCTGCTGTTTGGCCGTTTGTGTGAAATCGTTGAAATTAACATCGGGAAAGTAAACTCGCCCCCTTTCATCGTAATCACTCTTAATATCCCGCAAGAAGTTTACCTTCTGGAAGGCTGCACCCAACTTACGAGCGGGCTCCTCTAACGATTGATACTGCACATCATTGCCTTCACAAAATACGCGTAAGCACATTAAACCCACAACTTCGGCCGAGCCATAAATATACTCATGGTACAATGGGTCGTCGTAGGTTTGTTGTTCCAAATCCATTCGCATACTTCTTAAAAAAGCAGCAATAAGATCATTCGGAATGTTGTATTGATTAACTACACGCTGGAAAGAATGTAACACCGGGTTAAGGCTAATTTTCTCTTCAATGGCTTGGTAGGTCTCTTGCTCAAAACGATTGAGCAACGTCGTTTTATCATGCTGGTGAAAGGTGTCTACGATCTCGTCGGCATAGCGTACAAATCCGTAAATAGCGTAAACAGGGTAGTGAAATCGCTTGTGTAATGTACGGATACCCAGTGTGAATGAGGTACTATAGTGCTGGGTAATGAGCTTGCTACACTTAAAAGTAGTTAAATCGAAGAGTTCCATAAATTTAAAAAGGAGCGATTCATATGTCAGGCATATACAGTACCTTGATATTCTTTAGCTATCTCAGCGGCAACTACTTTACCTGAGATGAGAGAAGGTGGAACACCGGGGCCAGGCACTGTCAATTGTCCTGTATAATACAAATTTTTCAGCTTACTACTCTTAATACTCGGCTTTAATATTGCGGTTTGCTTTAGAGTATTGGCTAGCCCATACGCATTGCCCTTAAAAGCATTATAATCTTGTACAAAATCTTGGTGGGCGTAACTTCGTTTTACCACTACTGCATCACGAATTGACTGTCCGGTTAATGATTCCAGGCGGTCCATAACCAGATTGTAGTAATGCTCTCTAATTTCAGGATTATCCTCTAGATCAGGAGCGACTGGTATTAATATAAAAATGTTTTCCTGTCCTTCGGGAGCAACGGATGAATCGGTTTTGGAGGTAACCGAAACGTAAAACAATGGATTATCCGGCCACTTTGGATCGCTATATATGGCTTCCGCGTGCGGTGCAAAATCCTGATCAAAAAACAGGTTGTGATGCTGCAGGTTGTTAACTTTCTTATTAACACCTAAATAATACAATAGCGAAGAGGGAGCCATTGCTCGTTGATCCCAATAAGTATTGCTATAGCTGCGGTAGGAGGGGGGCAATAACTTTCTTTCTATGAAGTTATAGTCAGCACTACCCACTACCAAGTCTGATGTGAATATTTTATTTTTGGTAATAACTTCAGTGATGTGCTCACCCTCAAAAGCGAAAGCTTCTACGTTTTGACCGAACTCAAATTTTACTCCTAATTCTTCAGCCAGCCGCTGCATTCCTGCTATAATTTTATGCATTCCACCCATCGGATACCAGGTACCCAGTTGAATGTCGGCGTAATTCATTAGGCTGTACAGTGCGGGGGTGTTTTGAGGTAGTGCGCCTAAAAGGAGTATAGGAAATTCCATTATGCGAATAATCTGGTCGTTGGTGAAGAATGACCGGATATGCTTATGGAATGATTTAAAGACATCCATGCGAAGAATGTCGTAGAGTAACTGTGCACTAACAAACTCAGTAAGTGAACGGCTAGGTTTATACACCAAATTGTTCATACCTACACCGTATTTGTAAGCAGCCTGCTCTAAAAACTTATCAAGCATGTGACTACTGCCAGTTTCAAGGGATTCAAATAGATCTTTAAGTTCGTTAAGAGAAGCAGGTAGGTCCAGAAAATCATCTTTATCAAAGACCACTCGATAAGAAGGATCGAGACGAACTAAATCATAATAATCAGCTACTTGCTTGTTAAAGGAAGCAAAGTATCGATCGAAGACATCGGGCATCCAGTACCAACTGGGCCCCATGTCAAAAGTAAATCCTTGTTCATGAAAAAATCGAGCTCTGCCACCCGCAATGTTGTGTTTTTCAACAACGGTTACATCAAATCCGGCCTGCGCCAGATGAGTTGCGGCAGAAAGCCCCGAAAAACCTGCGCCTATTACTACAACGCTTTTTGGCATTAATCTTTAACTGAATAATTTTTAAGTACAGCTTTCAGTTCTTTCCGAGCAATGTGAATACGATTCTTTACTGTACCGATAGGAATATTTAAACGATCAGCTATTTCGTGGTACTTAAAGCCCCGGTAGTGCATCATGAACGGGGTTTTATAAGCATCATCTAGCTTAGCAATAGCCCGGGTAATATCTTTCATTGTAAAACTAGCGTAAGCCAGATTTTCAGTGATATTACTGGTGCTGTTGATGTAATGCAGATTTTCAGTAGTATCTATAAAGGTATTTCGGCGTACCATACGCTGGTAATTTGTAATGAAGGTATTCTTCATGATAGTGTACAACCAAGCCTTGAGGTTGGTACCATCCGTAAACTTGTCTCGGTTAGTAAATGCTTTAAGAATAGTTTCTTGAAGTAGATCGTTAGCCTCTTCCATGTCTTTCGTTAATTTCAATGCGAAAGGCTTGAGAGATTTAGACATTTTGTCTAGCGAATAGCTGAATTCTAGTGCAGTCATAAAAGTAACCTTTAGGGTTTGTTAAAAAATGCGGATAAACAATTAAACAATAATAGCGAAAAATGTTTATCTATTCCTATTAATTATTAAACAAAAAAAATAAAAAAATACGTTTTTAGCTTATTGACGCAGAAATTATAAAAAAATATATATGAAGTTGTAATAAAACAATTTTTAACTTCATTGACATTTTGTTTATCCTGCTTTCGGTGTAAGTTATACAAAATAAATGAGAAATAGTAAGGGCAATTGTCTTTATTCTAAAAACGATAGGTATCCAGTTAAAAATATTGATACAATAGAAATCAATACAGGATAACAGTAGGCTATACGGAAACTAGTTAAAACTGTTTAACCTTACGTTCGCTAAACCACGCAGGAGAGCA
This sequence comes from Tunicatimonas sp., assembly GCF_049647865.1. Lineage (NCBI taxonomy): Bacteria > Pseudomonadati > Bacteroidota > Cytophagia > Cytophagales > Catalimonadaceae > Tunicatimonas > Tunicatimonas sp. The sequence goes on from NZ_JBARYM010000062.1 coordinate 13,548, forward strand.
TCAGAGGGGGATTAGTTAAAAAAAATGAATAGAACTACGCAGTTTGCTCTAGTCTATTCTCCTCAACAAATGAAATAAAATGCTCAATGCGGGTAAAAACGTGGGCATTATCTGAAGTAGTTACATCCTGTCCAATAATTTGATAACCACTAAGTAATATTTGTGAATCTGGAAATGTGGTAGAAAGACGATCAACATATTTTTGTACTTCTGATGCAGAAGGACTAGTAGTAATGATCGTAAGTATATAACTAGGCCGGTGTATAGTATAGATAGCTTCTAAATCGGCAAACGGAAGATTCTGCCCAAAATAGACTACCTTCTGCTGACGAGCTTTAATAAGATAGCAAATAAATAAGAGAGTAATTTCGTGTAACTCACCTTCTGGCAAATAAAGAAGATACTTGTTAGTATCATCTTTTGTATTCACATACTGCCCATCAATAGCTACTATAAGTTTCTGACGAATTAAGTTAGTAATAAAATGCTCTTGAGCTGGGTTGATTGCTCCGGTTTGCCAAAGAATGCCAATCTTAGAAAGAAAGGGGTACACTACATTAATCATGGTGCTCTCAAAACCTAACTTGAGAATGTTAGTAGCCATAATTTTTTCGAACCGATCTTCGTCTAAATCAACCATGGCCAAGATGAGCGTATTGATTTGATCGGGATATCGCAAGTTTTTTTCGGTAAGGTTAAGAACCTCATTCCGCATTTGCTCATGGCTCATACGTGCGATCTTAGATATCTTATGACCGTTGTCTTTTAGCAGAGCTATATTGAGTACAAGTTTCAGATCATCATTATCGTAGTAGCGAATATTAGTATCAGTACGTTTAGGAAGAATGAATTGATAACGTTGCTCCCAAATGCGTAGGGTGTGGGCTTTAATGCCCGACAGTTGCTCAATGTCTTTAATTGAATAATGGCTCACAGGTTGCTCACTTAATGATTATTGATATAGGTTCGAGTCTTGTCTTTACGTTGTTTAAAATAGCGGCGTGGTACTAACAATAGCCCGAAAGAAACTGAATCATCTCGTTGGTTAGATTGATGGTGGGCGCGATGAGCGCGCGTGATGCCATCAAGATAGTAATCAGCGGGGCGTTTCCATTTTATAGCCCGGCGATGGATTAAAATATCGTGCAGGATAAAGTAAACAAGACCATATAGTGTAATCCCGCATCCTATCCAAAAACGATAATCAAAGTCTCCTGAACCAAAAACGATAAGAATTATAGCAATACTACCAAAGAAAACAGAAAATAAGTCATTTAGCTCAAAATGACCCAATTGTTTTTGATGATGCGTCTTATGAATAGACCAAAGTACACCATGCATGAGATACTTATGGAAAGCCCACGAGAAAATTTCCATACCCAAGAAGCCTAAAATAACCAGACCAATCTCCAGCATATTGTTTTTTTTGTTAACCTTTTACGCAACTATAAGTTCACAAGATTAAACAATACTACTCAAAATTAAAAAAAAGACTACCTGGGCTATAAAAAGATAATTCGCCACTGGGTTCTTCTTAGAGAAAGGAAGATAAACAAAAAATAACTGTATAACCCAGGCAACTGCCAACCAACCTAAGTAATTTCTCAGCGGAACTGCTTCATCTTCCCAATGCCAGAAATCGAAGGAAATGGCTACTGGCTCAATGAAAAAATCTAGTGCAACCATCATTACTGTTGCAAATAAACTTTTGATTAGCGGGCCAAACGAAAGCGAAGAGCAAATAATACCGGTACAGTAAGAGAGGATAAACCAGTTGATTCCAATAACCAAAGGCACTCCCAAAACTTTGAACCCTAGCGTATCTCCGTATTGGTAAGTACCAAAAACTACTTCGGAATGCACTCCAATTATTTCTATTCCTACCCCCAATATAAACGTGAATGCTAGAAAAAATATAAATGCTCGATTCCAGTGACGATGAAAAAGCAGTAATAGGATAACTGATACCAATAAATTAATCGGCGTAGCCCACTGAAAGTAAGGACGAGTAAACGACCATGCCAGACCAATAATACCCGCTAAATGAGTTACTAGTAGAAAGCCAGCGGCAAATTGCCAGGTTTTAGTAAGCTGTTTTGTTTTGGCTACAATAGACGGATTCAAGAGAAATAAGATCGGTGTACTATACGTGAACGTGGCGTTCGGCGTGATAAGACGAGCGTACTAATGGACCTGATTCAACGTACTTTAACCCTCGAGCTAATCCTTCCTCTTTAAAATGCTCAAATTTATCAGGATGAATAAATTCAGCCACTTCAATATGCATTTTTGTAGGTTGCAGATATTGACCTAACGTTAAAATATCCAGACCGTGAGCTACTAAATCGTCCATAACTTTATAGACCTCATCATCGGTCTCACCCAATCCCAACATCACGCCCGATTTGGTTCGTTTATTAGCTTCTTTAGTTAATTTAATTTGATCCAAACTACGCTGATATTTTGCTTGTGGGCGCACCCGGCGGTATAGCCGCTCTACAGTTTCCACATTATGTGAGACAACTTCTTGTCCGGCATCAATCATACGATACAGTGCTTCCCAATTGCCTTTCACATCAGGAATTAACGTTTCAATAGTGGTAGTGGGAGAAAGTTCTTTCACCAATTGCACGGTCTGGTACCAAATTTCGGCACCACGATCTTTTAATTCATCGCGATTAACTGAGGTAATTACCGCGTGCTTCACCTCCATTAATTTGATAGCTTCAGCCACTCGACGAGGTTCATCGGTATCATACTCTGGGGGCCGTCCGGTAGCAACCGCACAAAAAGTACAGCTTCGGGTACAAACATTACCTAAAATCATAAAAGTAGCTGTACCTGCTCCCCAACACTCACCCATGTTGGGGCAGCTACCACTTTCACAAATCGTATGTAATTTGTATTGGTCAACCAATTTACGTACTCGAGCATATTCTTTTCCCACCGGAAGCTTCACTCGTAGCCAATTAGGCTTGCGAGTACGCTGGGTATTTTCTTCAGAAATTACCGGTAATTCAATCATAGGAAGGTAAAAACAAATGGTATTATTCTAAAATCTACTCTATCTGAACAGTAGAGTTAAGTGATTGATTCCCTGAAATAACTTAGAGTTGGTGTTATTACTTCCGCCCTCCGTAGAAGAGCATAATAAAAGCGGAAGGAAAAATTTGGCGATTATTGGCTAGGGGTACTAATTCGATTCTTTCAGTAAAGGCTTCAAGCTGAAATCCGGCTTCAAAACCGGTAACATCGTTTTTAAAAGTTCCGAACTCAAAGGCTAGAGAGGCTTTTATATTAGCACCGATTTTAATCTGGGATTCACCGATACCACGGAGAAACGGGCCAGAGCCTACAATTCGACTAGGTTCTGGATATCGTTCTGGATCATAAGCAACAGTAATCACCCGGTTACTACTCTCAGCGTACTGAATATAGTAGGGCATAAGCACTCCGAAGGTAGGGCCTCCGGCTAAAATAGCATTAACCTGAACACCCTGCTGGGGAGCCTTCTTAAATACTACCCACTCGCGACCGTATTGAGGCCGCACTGAAAAAAGGTAGTTAGTTTTGCCTAACAAAAAAGTGTTACCACTAACCCGTGAAGTGCGCCGTAGTTCTTTAGGATGCTTTACATTAACAATCTCTAATCCAAACGATTGGAATTGATTGTCATTGATAACTCGGCTAAATTTACCTGCAATGCCAGCAATGAGTCCGGAGTTAGTATTTTTGCTAATGCCCCAAATATACTCGCGACTATAATCATAGGCGCCTCGCTCTTGAGCCTTAGCCACCTGAAAAAGCCCAAAAAGGGATATAAGGAGTATGAAGCTAAAGAGATTTTTGGTAATTTTCCTGCTCATATGCCAGATAGTATCGTTAGCCTATAAATGTACAAAGTAAAAATTATCAATTTAGTATGCCGCACATAAAATCTTCTTATTTGGGCGAACTTCGTACTGAAGACATTCACCTAAAATCGTCTAATCGTATTATTACGGATGCTCCCACCGACAACCACGGTAAAGGAGAAGCCTTTTCTCCTACCGACTTAATTTGTGCGGCTCTTAGTAGTTGCATGATAACAATTATTGGTATTAGAGCACGTAAACATCAAATAAAACTAGAAGGCTTAGAGGCTGATGTCACTAAGTTTATGTCATCTGATCCCCGCCAAATATCAAAGATTCAGGTTAATTTAAAATTAAAAAGCACCAATGCTACTCCCGAGCAAATTACTATGCTGCAAGAAGCAGCACGAACCTGCCCAGTAGCTTTGAGTATTAACCCATCTATTGAGCAAGATGTTTCCTTTGACTTTTAATTAAGAATTAGCTAGATCCAGTACTTGCTCTTTAATTTTAGGATACGATACCATAGTATGTGATGCATCGTACACACATTGCCCTTGATTAATCACTAAAACCTGAGGCGATTCGTGCTGTACATTAAAAGTTGCAGCTACTGCTTGGGAAATATCTCGGTTACGAATTAAATCTAAAAAATAGACGTCAGCCGTGGGTATTTCGCTGGAGTTCCAAGCGCGTTCCAGGCGGCTAAGCACCATACTGCTAATTCCGCAACGAGTACTGTGTTTGTAGATAATTACCGGATGCTGTTGAGAGTCTTGTTTAATTTTTTCTATCTGTTCCGGGGTGGTAAGTGGTTTCCATTCCATAAGTTTAGTAATTCCAGATTTCCGCTTCTTTTTTGTCGTATCTTGGCTTACGGGTATTCTCTTTCAAATGTTTAGGCTGATCCTTAGATTTAAAGATTTGAGATAGCCAGATTCTTCGTTTGCGGTAATTCTCTTTTTTGTGGTACGAGCTTTTCTTGCGTGCCATCAGGTAATCCACACTAGGG
>NZ_JBARYM010000063.1:0-10129 GCF_049647865.1 Tunicatimonas sp.
TTAGCATATTTGCTTACAACGGAAAAGACTTGAAGACCAAAGTCGCTGATCAGAATAATGACTTCTTTACCGACGGAACTAATTCTAGTGGCCCCAGCCATATCACGTTTTTGTCTCGGATCAACCCTACCGATGGTGTAGTTCAAAAGGGTAAGTTTTTCCATAGCCGATTAGGCAATGGCAAAACCAATACGCACCGCGTAAAAGATGGCGACTTAGAGGTAGACGACGACGGAAATATTTACTTGGTAGGAAAATCGGCTTCTCAATTCCAAGACCGGGACGTGTTTAACGTAAACGGAACCCTGATTGAGCCATACCGCGGTGGCGACTTATACGTACTGATGACTTCTCCCGACATGGATACTCGCTACTTATGGGGCGCTTTTGCCGAGAGCAATCGGGCAAGCGGACAATTTAACCGTATTGCAGTGGGGCAAGGCAGAGTGGCTTTTGTGGCTACTACCGACCGGGGTGAAATGATAACCACTGATAATGCTATTCAACAATTACCCTATAATATAGCGGGCGATACGCTTAGTGCCCCCGATGTTTATTTGGCTACCTGGCAGCAAAAGGTCTGGGAATCGGCCAATGAAGATCCGGTAGAACTTGCTTTTATTCCCAATAGCACCTGCTTTCGGGTAGATGATGTGGCCTGTCCGGAACCTCCCTCTTCCGACGCTACTGAAAACAATGCTGAAGATAGTATCTATCCATTTAATACTTTGACCCCCAACGGGGATGGACGTAATGATACTTGGCGGATTGATAACATTCAGCAATTGCAAAACTACATCATTACCGTTTTTACCCAAGCTGGACAAGTAGTGTATGAGTCTCAACAGTATCAACAAGACTGGGGTGGGACTTGGCATAATAACCTTCTTCCGTCGGGTACCTATTACTACTCTATTGCTGGAGCGGACAAGCTAGGAACTCCCGTTCGTAAGACTGGATTTATCACCCTTATCCGCTAAAAATTACCTAAATACTTATGAAACATACTCTTACTCAAATAATTGTCCTGCTATTTATCTGGTTGTCATTTACACCAGCTGTTTTAGCGCAGGTAAATCCGGTACAAAACCAGGCGTACTTCAATCCGTACATTTACAACCCCGCTTGGGCGGGGCACAGTGGTTTTCGTCAGCTTTTTGTGGGAGTAAAAACCCAGTGGCTCAACGTAGACGGAGCGCCGACCATGGCTACGGCTACCTTTGATATGCCCGTATCAGACGGTCTAAGCATGGCTGGTCAAATTATTAATATTCACCAGGGCCCGTTTAATCGCCTTATGACCCAAGCGGGAGCCTCGTATAAAGTAACTTTACAGGAAAAACGCTTTCTCTCCTTTGGCCTTTCTGTTGGGTTTGACCATCTTAATTTTAACGCTCAGGCACTAGATGATCCCAATGACCCAGCCGTAGCCTCGGTGGCGATAAACGAAATCAATCTTACGGGTAGTGCTGGGTTGGCCTATACGCACGATAATTGGAAAGCAGGACTATCCTTGCCCAACCTATTAGCTCCCACTTCAGTAGTTGAACCAGACCAAAATCATCAGCCTTGGGATTACCTGATTGGCTCAGTTAGCTATACCTATCGGTACAGTACTGACTGGAAAATCACTCCTACTATTTTCTATCACCACTACGGCAATTTTGCGGACCAAATTGAGGGTGGGTTAAAATTAGACTATCGTAGTAAGATTTGGGCGGGGGGACTATTCCGGCAAGACTACGGAGCTACTGCTTTTTTAGGTATTGATATAAGCAAGATGTTCAATGTAAATTACCTCTACAGTTTTTCCTCAGTATCGGCCAATTTACCGAACGATAGTCACGAAATTGTACTGGGCGTGAAATTTGGCAAAAAGCAGCAGTAGTTACAACTTACTTTTAGCCGGCTATGTGTTGCAAGGAAATAAAAGTAACAACTGTAAAACCTACTGCATCATTTACCGAAGCTACTCATACCCTCCTAGCAAGCGTAGGATCACTAACATCTGCCCGGTATGATAGGCAGTATGCTCAATCACCAGCAATACTTCCCGGAGCAAAGTCTGGCCTTCGCCGTGGGGAATGGGTTTACTCAAATCGTTTTTTGAATCCGTGATCAACTCCACCAATTCGCTTCTCTCGGAAAAATAAGCGTTCATGGTAGCATCCCACTTCTGCTGATTTTTAGGGGCTGGTTCATTTGGCCAGTAGTCATCCGGCCACTTTACGGCGGTATAGTTAGGATTACGACAAAAGTCTAGAATGTCGAGCTGAGCGTAGCGCAGATGACAAAATTGCTGCCAAAGTGAATACGGTACGTTATCCGGTACCACGCCTAGTTGCTCGAATGGAATCTCTCGAGCGAAAGTATCTACCGGCGCAAAAGCTTCTCCTCCTTCCAAATGTTTGACCAATTGCTGCCGTAACTGAGTATCTAATGGTTGGTGCATGAGAATTAGTCATTTGTGAGAATAATGGGTTCAAAAGCAAATTGTGCTACCAACATTTGTACAAAAACAGTAGAGATTACCTACCATTTATCATTTGTCACTCTCTAGAATGCGCAAGTACTGCTGGTGTTTGTTCTCCCGTACTAAAACATTTGGCCTCTTTCGGGTTATAACTCCGACAGATTAATTCTTTAACGATTTGTAACTATGAGAACTCGCGTATTAGGTCAGATTATTGGATTGGGGGCAGTTGCCGGAATGCGGACCATGTTGGCTCCGGCCTTGCTTAGCAGGACTTTGAAAAAGCGTCCATCCCGACGGCTGCGGCGCACTAATCTGCGCTTCATGCAGTCCAAATCAACCGCGGCTACGTTTAAGGTACTCGCTGCTGGTGAGCTAATCGGAGATAAGCTACCGATGACACCTAATCGTACCGAGCCTGCCGGACTAGTTGGCCGGGGAATGTCGGGTGCATTAGTAGGGGTAACTTTGGCGATCGTTTCACGCGAGAATCGTTGGTTGGGGGGAGGTTTGGGAGCATCGAGTGCATTGGCATCGGCCTACGCTTTTTACTACTTACGCAGCAAGCTATCGCAAGAAACGAAACTACCGGATGTACTTTGGGCGGGATTAGAAGATACACTGGCTATTAAAGTAGGCAACAAATATACTGCTCGATAATTCGTAAGCTACTCGGCTGCCTATTCGGAAAAATCTGCCTGGTACGTTTGATAAAGCTGCTGTTGTAACTCCTCAACAATACTTTCGTTTCCGGACTGATCTACAATATTTACATTTTCTAGCGAATCTTGCTGGTGATCGTACAGCATTCGGGCGTAAATCTCGCCGTCTTCTTGGCTCCATTCGGTGTAGCGGTAGCGATCATTTTTTACCGTAAACCCTTCATGGTATTTGCTAAATACGTACTCTTTGCCCGGTGTACCGGATTGAGAAAGTATCGGCACTAAGCTTTGCCCTTCTAGTTGCTCCGGCTGGGTTAGTCCGGACAATTCACAAAGCGTGGGGTATATATCAACAAACTCCGTAAGAGCTTCGGTACGTTGCCCGGCGGGTAAACCCGGCGCTTTAATCATTAGCGGAGCGCGAAGCGAAGTCTCGAAGTTGCAGTGTTTGCACCACAGGCCGTGTTCCTCCAAGTTCCAACCGTGGTCGCCCCACAGCACTACAATCGTATTATCAGCTAATTCTAGTTCTTCCAGAGTATCTAACAACTTTCCGATTTGAGCATCGGTGTAGCTGGTGCAGGCGTAGTAGCCATGTACCATTAGCTTGGCCATACGTTCACTCAAGGCAGTTCCTTTAGTAGGAATTCCGGCGTAATTGCGTAGTTCACCAAACTCATGTAACGCCGCATCCGGGGCATTTTCCGGAGCAAACGGATTGGATGCTTCGGGGAGGTCTCTGGGGTCGTATAAGTCCCAGTACTTCGTTGGTGCGTTGAACGGAAGATGCGGTTTCAAGAAGCCAACTGCCAGAAAAAATGGTTGATCTTGCTCCTTTAATCGCTTCAGATCCCGAATGGCTTTCGCCGCAATTTTACCATCGAAGTAGGCCGTGTCCGGCACATCAGCTCGCTCAAAGGCGGGGCCGCGTCCGTTACCATGATCGGCAACAATCTGCTGAGCCGCTTCGGTGGCATAATCCCGCCAGTTACTATCAAGGTTACGAGGGCGCCAAGGTAGTTCGCTCCAACTTTCCAGCTTATCGTCCTGATGATGGAAGATTTTGCCGTTAGAAACAGTGTAGTATCCATTTTCTTTAAAGTGCTGCGGTAATGTTACTGCTTGCGGAGCGTCTTTATCCGCCCACGTGTCATAACCTAAAAAGCGATTACGGTTAGGCCGCAAGCCCGTCAGCAAGCTTGCTCGGGAAGCTCCGCACACCGGAATCTGACAATACGCCCGGTTAAATAATGTGCCTTGACTGGCCAAGCGGTCAATATTTGGAGAAATTATTACTGGCTTTCCGTAGCAGCCCAGTTCGGGTCGTAGATCATCTACCGCAATAAATAAAATATTGGGCTGATCCGCTACACTCTGATGCTGAGGTAACTTATCATAGATGGACATCGGAAAAAGCGAAATAGCCATCCAAAAGCTGAAGAAGAGAAGGTAATTCATTAGGATAAATTACGAATGAAAAACTACAAACCGAAAATTTCACTACAATCAATTTTTAATTGTGCAACGGTCATTTGTAATTTTTTATTTTCCAGTGTTCAACTCATAAAATAGTGAAAACGCCAAACTACGATTGCGAAAAAAGTCTACCGAACTGGCACTAAACAATCCATTAATAATGCTTATCGAAAAAGCTGCGTTGTCAAACGGTTGATACATGACTCCGGCAGTATAGCATACGTCGAAATCCCGAAACTGGTCCCGAATAGATTCAAATCCTCCCCCTCCGTCTACTCGGGCCTGAATCCGATAATTAGCGGTAAATCCAGCCGTAAGCGATACTTGTTTCAATAATGCATACTGGGCGACTATTGGAAGTTCCAGATAATTTACTCGTAGAATCTGAAAAATCGGATCGCGCTCTCCGTGGCGGCTACCCTTACCACTGTACACCATTCCGGTGCGAACCAGCCAACCACTATCTAGCGGTAAGGCCACGTGGGCTCCTAATCGCAACCCCGGCTGATTATATCCCGCTAGTTCGTCACCGTCAATCTGCGAAGCATTGATTCCCAGCTCGACGTAGGCATCAAAACTTTGAGCATCAACTGCCAATGAATAAGTGAAGCAGCAGAGAAATAGGATAGCGTATCGCATAACCGAAAGAAACCCGTAATTTTGCGGAAAGAAAAGCGAAATGTCCACAATTTATAAAAACACAACCTTAGGCATTATTGGCGGCGGACAATTGGGGCGAATGCTGATTCAGGCCGCCATTGATCTGAATATTGATGTACACGTGCTTGACCCTGATGCCAGTGCTCCCTGTCGTGATATTGCCACGAAGTTTACGCAGGGGTCGCTAACCGATGCTAGTACTGTTTATAAATTTGGCCGAAGCTGCGACGTAGTAACTATTGAAATCGAAAACGTAAGTACCGAAGCCCTACAAAAGCTGCAGGATGATGGCATAACGGTGTATCCCGAACCAAGTGTGATCGCGCTCATTCAGGATAAACGGGAACAAAAGAAGTTCTATAAGAAACATGACATTCCCACCGCCCCGTTTGTACTTACTGATCAACAATCCGATTTAGAGCAGCATCAGGAAATGTTTCCCGCAGTGCAAAAGCTGGGGCGAGCCGGTTACGATGGGCGGGGAGTGCAGAAAATTCAGTCTGCCGAAGATATTGCGAAGGGATTTGATCAACCGGGCTTGCTAGAGAAACTGATTGACTTTGAGAAAGAACTCGCGGTGATTGTAGCCCGTAACTCGTCCGGTGAAATAGAGACGTTTCCCGTTACCGAAATGGTCTTTCATCCTGAACACAACCTGGTGGAGTACCTCTTCGCCCCCGCAGATATCAGTGCTGAAACCGAGCAAAAAGCGACTAATTTGGCTAAAAAAGTGATTGAGGAACTAAACATGACGGGCCTACTGGCAGTAGAAATGTTTCTAACGCGCGACGGGGAAATCCTCGTTAACGAAGTAGCTCCCCGCCCGCACAACAGTGGCCATCAAACTATTGAGGCAAATATGGTTTCTCAGTATGCCCAGCACTTGCGGGCCATCTTAGATTTACCGCTGGGGGCTACCGATACGCTTATTCCGGCGGCAATGGTTAATTTGCTGGGCGAAGATAGCTACACTGGCGATGCGCAGTATCATGGACTGGATAAGGTATTAGCTGTTGATGGTGTAAATGTGCACTTGTACGGAAAAAAGCTGACTAAGCCGTTCCGTAAGATGGGGCACGTAACCATTTTGGATCAAAACCTGGATCGATTGAAAGAAAAGGTGCAGTTTGTCAAAAACCATTTAAAAGTAATCGCATGAGTAAACCCCAAGTCGGTATTATCATGGGCAGCAAATCCGATTTGCCCGTAATGCAAGAAGCTATCAAGTTTCTAGAAGAACAGGAAATTCCGCACGAGGTGAGCATTGTATCGGCCCACCGCACGCCTCACCGCATGGTAAAGTACGCTGAAGAAGCCCGTAAGCGCGGTATTAAGGTAATTGTTGCTGGAGCGGGCGGCGCGGCGCATCTGCCCGGAATGGTTGCTTCCCTTACTTCGTTGCCGGTGATCGGGGTACCGATCAAATCTAGCAATTCCATTGATGGCTGGGATTCGGTGCTTTCTATTCTACAAATGCCGGGCGGAGTGCCAGTGGCAACGGTGGCTTTGGACGGGGCTAAGAATGCCGGAATTTTGGCGGCCCAAATCTTGGGGGCTACCGATAAAGTAATTGCTAAAAAGCTGGATGCTTATAAAAAGGAGCTGAAAGAAAAAGTAGAAGAATCGGCGGAGCAAGTAGAGAACTACGGCTACCGAGGGAACAAAATCGGTTTTGGTTCGTAATTTTTACATTGTAGACTCGTTTACCACCTATACCTAACCTACGATTGAGCAACATCCGTCTATCGCATCATTTTAAAAATCATTCTAATTTCGCTAATTTTTTTAGATTGTCGCGAACACTTGATCTATGTCAAAAAGCAATCTATTGTATTAGATGCGAGACTGTTGAGGATACCCCCCTAGCCCCCTTTTCCAAAGGGGGAAAATCTCGAACTGATTCTATTGCTTCAGAAGTATTTCTACTTGAGCGAGAAAATCTGTTTCAGAAAAGTAAAAACATCAATAAAACCAAAATACGCACTAATACTATTCCCCCTTTTCTAAAGGGGGCTAGGGGGAATTGGAGAAGTTATTTAAGCAACTTTAAGCTCAATCTACCCTACTGGCTGATTGTAGCAATAATAGTAGGTATAACTTCCTGCTCCTACGACCCAGAACGACAAGATACAGCTTTGCCCCAGCAAGAAGAACCTGCTCCAGCGCAAGAAACTCCTTCAAAGGAATCACCTAAGAGTACCTACGCCACTTCCGTATATCTGGAAAACTCCGGGAGTATGGATGGTTACGTGCGGGGTAATACTCAGTTCGAGGATGCCATCTACCGGATGCTGGTAGACCTCAACTACTGGGCCGATACCCTAGCGTTGAACTACATCAATTCTCGGCCCATTCCCTACCAGCAGGATGTTTCCCAGTTCATTAGTGATTTGGAACCCCAGGAATTTCAGCAGCGGGGCGGAAACCGAGGCAACAGTGATCTGAATAAGATTCTTACCCAAGTAGCAAGTCGGGCGGGCCAAGGGGAAGTAAGCGTGTTGATCTCGGACTTTATCTTTTCGGTGAAGGGTAGCAATACCGAAGAGCTATTAAATAACCAAAAAATAAGTTTGTACAACACATTCCGGCAGCAGTTAGCGCAGTCGCCCTTTAGCACCTACATTATCAAATTAAGCTCTGCGTTCACCGGCAGTTACTACGACAAAAATGACCGTCCGCTTTCTTTAAACGGTGTTGTTCGCCCCTACTATATCTGGGTGATGGGGCCGAACGAAGCGTTACAGTCACTAAGGCAACAGATTGACTTCTCCGGGCTAGATGGTTACCAGACCAGCTACTTACTGTCCGACGGATCAGCATCGGAACCTCCGTTTTATACGGTACTGAGTAACACCCTAAATACTGGGTCATTTCGTACCGATCGAGACTACGCTAGTGCGGACTACGTACGGGGTATTGAAAAGGTAGAAACCGGCCGCCGGGGGGAAACCAACCAGTTTAGCTTTGCAGTAGCGATGAATTTGACTTCCATTCCCGCTGAAGAAAGTTACCTGACTGATCCGTATAATTATCAGGTGGAAGGCTACCAACTAGATAGTATCATTCGCACTGAACAAATTGAGCGAGTTCACCCCCGGGATCAGGCACTAATTGATGGAAAAGCGAGTCATGTACTACTAGTAAGTACCGAACAAACGAATTATCCAGACTTGTCAATCGCATTGCTAAAGCAGACTCCGGCTTGGGTAGTGAATACTAGCTCAACCAGCGATACTCGTATTCAGCGCAACGAAGAACAGCAAAAACAAACATTTGGCCTCCTGTATCTGATAGAAGGAGTAGAAGAGGCGTACGAACAAGTGTTCGATAATCAGGATGCCTACTTTACGGCGACCGTATCAGTGAAACGGTGACAATGCTTATCGTTTTACGTAAAAATCGCTTATATTTATACGTAAAGTAGCGCAATAATGGATAAAAAACTCACATTAAGTCTTGACCAAAACATTATTGAGCAAGCAAAGACGTATGCTAGGTCTAACAATGTTAGTCTATCAAAGCTTATCGAATCCTATTTGACAACGTTAATTAAGAAGAATCAGGAACCATCAAAAATCACCCCTTTAGTTGAGAGTTTGAGTGGCGTAATAGACCCGCCCACCCAATTCAATGAAAAGGAAGCCTACTCAGAATACCTGATTGAGAAGTATAAATGAATAGGGTTTTAGTAGATACCAATATTGTCATTGACCTGCTTGCCAAGCGAAAGGAGTTTTATACCGAAGCCGCCGAGTTGTTCTCTTTGTCAGATAAGAAAAAGCTGAAATTGGCAATTTCTTCATTGACCCTTGCCAATACAAACTATGTGATTTCAAAGCAGAAATCGCGAAAAGAGGCTAGGGAAATTTTGAGGAAATTCAAGGTTCTGGTTGAGATATTGAGCCTAGACAGTAAAATAGTAGAGCTGGCTTTGAACGATGATAAGTTCACCGACTTGGAGGACGGGCTTCAGTACTATTCAGCATTACAAAATAACATAAACATAATTCTAACCAGGAATAAGAAGGATTTCAAAAGTGCTAAAGTACCCGTTTTAACTGCTAAAGAATATCTATCAGGAAAGAAATAGGCTTTGGGAATTAGTTTTATGTAGCTTTTTTCCAATCCCCAAAGCCTAAGTCCTAAAACCAATTATAAAAAACAGGTGTATGAACGATTTTTTTGCTCCCATTTACGAAGGCTGGGGTGCTTTTTATCTTGAGAATTTTTCGGACGATCTGTATAATGAACAACTGTACATCCCCATTGGCTGGACTCTCCTACTGACAGCTCTAGGGCTGGTTGCCGTCTATTACTACGTGATCAATCACCCGCGCTTCAATCGCTGGTTTCATTGGCTAATCTACATACTGGTAATTGGGGTGATTAATTTTGCGGTAGCCTACATTATCAGTTATAACCAAATCAGTGTGCTCTACGAAGAAGACCCTTATAGCTCGGAGTACTATACGTTTAGTCTAGTCAATTTCCTGTGGGCATTAGCATTCTGCTTACTTTTTTCATTCGGTATTCGCTGGTGGAGTACTAACAGTTCTACCACTCCTATTCCTCAGTAACATGAGTCTTATTCGGAAATATAACCGTATTGCCCTAGCTATATTTATCACTCTGGGGGTTTTTGTGTTCGGATATGCGCTCTACCTGATTAGTCAGAGCTTTTGGCACCGAGCAGACTACGATAGGGATGTTCTTCTACCGGATGAACAGGCTAGTGAATTAACTAAGAAAGGACTAAGAAAGCAGATAGTTTCTTTGGGCGGAATAGAGTGGTTAGATACCGCAAACTCTTATTACTTTATACCAGTTACCCAAACTAGTCTGAAAAGTCCTGAATTAA
>NZ_JBARYM010000064.1:0-2070 GCF_049647865.1 Tunicatimonas sp.
CTCCATCTTTCACCGCCTGAATACCTTCTACCACCAGCGGCCACGAGCGGCGTTGGTTACCCATCTGCACCACTTTCCCGTAGCGTTTGGATGCCTTCACTAACATTTCACCCTCTTGAGGATTGTGACTACAGGGCTTTTCTACGTAGACGTGCTTTCCGGCTTGTAGAGCCATGATGGCCGCCGGAGCATGCCAATGGTCTGGGGCAGCAATTATTAAAGCATCCACTGCTGGATCGTCCAATGCCTGACGGAAGTCCTTGATGCCTTTAGGAGCGTTCTTCTGTCCGGCTGCGGTAGCGGCCTCAATACCTTTCGCCATTGCGGCATCATCTACATCACAGATGTAGGCTACTTCAGCGCTAGGTAAACTGGCGAATCCGCGAGAGAGGGCGGCGCCCCGGCTGTTAGTACCCATAATGGCCACTACAATTTTTTCGTTGGGCGATCCTTTCCTGAAAAGGCTGAAGGGCTGCGGAGTGAATAGCGTAGCCCCAGCAGAGGTAGCGGTAGCTTGTTTAATAAAATCTCTTCGGCGCATGTTTGGTAGGTTATTGCGTAGTTACTGGTATGAACTTAAAGAAAAATATTGGTAAGTTGAATTATAAGGCTGGTTTAATCCTCAACTGCTTGGCTAATAAAACAACCAATGCGATGAAGAAGGCATTTTTCTATCAATCAAAATTTCGATAAATTGAGGTGACAGCTTGGCTGTTCAAGATGACTAATAAGTAGTAGTGTTGGCTATACGAATGCTACTAAACATAATACTACCAACTAGCCTGCTATGAAAACCCGTTCTCGAGTCACTTGGAGCAATGTCATTAACAAACACAAGGTAGAGCCTTTCAAGTACCTAATTCCTGAAGACTTAAAAGATATTGTAGCAGCAGTACGAGATGCCGAGGACTGTAATCATCGTATTCGGGCGGTAGGCTCCGGGCATTCCTATTCGGATATAGCGATTACTGACGGCCATCTGGTAGATATGTCAAGGTTGTGCCAGATATTGGATTTAGATAAAAGTAGGCTGCTGCCAAAGCATCAGGAGAAATACCTGGTAGAAGTGGAAGCAGGCATCACGGTAGAAACCTTAAACCGCCAGCTTGATCGGCAGAAGTTGGCTCTTATCAATATGGGGGCAATTGATGAGCAGACTATTTCAGGAGCAATTGCTACCGGAACCCACGGGTCGGGGCGTAACGAACCCGCTATGTCGGGAATGGTTCGTTCGTTGGTGATAGTTGCTGCGGAAGGAAAAATATACCGTATAGAGCCTAGTGAAGGATTTACTGACACTGCTCAGCATACTGATGCTAACATTGAGTTGATTCATGATGATGATACATTTTACAGTACAGTCGTTAGTTTGGGTTGCACAGGCATTGTTTACTCCTATATTCTGGAGGTTCGTCCACGTTACTGGCTTTACGAAAATCGTCGGCCCGAAAAGTGGTCGGAGGTACGTCAGAAACTAGCCGACGGTTCTATGTTTGACAACTATCCGATTACTATCAATGGCCAATCGGTGGAGTACCCGGTCCGAAGCCTGTTCATTGTAGTAAACCCTTACGAGAAAGATGGTGATCATACCTGTATGGTGGCCCGCACTTTTGAGGTAGAAAAATTTCACTTTCGCACACTGCGAGATCGTACTCGGAATATATTAGCTACCGTAGTGAGTAATATTCCTCTAGCGTATCGTATATCACTTTTTGTAGTGAACAACCTTCCTAGAATTGTTCCTGCTGCCCTGGAGCGTTCGGTAACCGCCCTAAAGGATGCAACTTACGTGAACAAATCGCACAAAGTTCTATTCCAAGGGTTTGAGTACGTAGCTAGTCAGGGGCACGGGGCAGAGTTTGCTTACAACCGGCACGAAACCACCTACTTAGAAGTGATGGATAAAATCTTCTCTAAGGTAAAACAGCTTTCGGAAAAGTATAAGCTTTATCCCAGTTCAGCTCCTACCCTACGCTTTGTAAAGGCCTCACCCATGTATCTAACTCCTGAGCATAATACCGATGTATGCTATATCGGCAACCCAGTGCTGGTACGGCAGAAGGGCGC
>NZ_JBARYM010000065.1:0-4630 GCF_049647865.1 Tunicatimonas sp.
ATGCTCAATCACACTATCGCCAAACTCGGAACATTTGAGTAGTGTGGCATCGTCCATCAGTCGGTCAAAATCGTAAGTCACCTTCTTTGCTGAAATAGAGCCTTCAATTCCCTTTCTCACTAAATCCGCTGCTTCAGTCCAACCCAAGTAGTCAAACATCATCGCTCCTGAAAGCATTACGGAGCCAGGATTCACTTTATCTTGACCAGCGTATTTAGGAGCCGTACCGTGCGTAGCTTCAAAAATGGCATTACCGGTTTCGTAGTTGATATTGGCCCCCGGAGCAATTCCAATTCCCCCCACAATAGCCGCCAGTGCATCAGACACGTAGTCGCCATTTAGGTTGAGAGTGGCAATCACTTCGTACTCTGATGGACGTAACAGAATTTGCTGGAGAAACGCATCCGCAATCACATCTTTAATAATAATCTTATGACCATCTTTCTCAATAATCTGCCACGGGCCTCCTTCGTAGTCGGTAGCTCCGTATTCTTCTTTCGCCAAATTATAGCCCCAATCGCGGAAAGCCCCTTCGGTAAACTTCATGATGTTACCTTTATGTACCAAGGTCACGGAGCCTCGTTTGTACTGGAAAGCGTATTCAATAGCTGAGCGAACCAAACGCTCAGTACCTTCTATTGATACGGGTTTGATACCGTAGCCAGCCGTATTAGGAAAACGTACCTTCTTGTATCGATCGGCAAAAGTATCTTTTAGCATAGAAGCAAACTTCTTTTCATCGTCGCTACCCTGCTGAAATTCTATACCTGCGTAAATATCCTCGGTATTTTCCCGGAAGATCACCATATCGGTAGTGCTAGGGTCTTTTACTGGAGAAGGAGTACCATTGTACCAACGTACCGGTCGCACGCAAGCGTACAAATCGAGCTCTTGCCGCAAAGCTACATTGAGTGAGCGAATACCGCCCCCCACGGGAGTAGTTAACGGTCCTTTAATGCCGACCAAATATTCTCGGAAGGTATCTAACGTTTCTTCAGGAAGCCATTCTTGAGACTTATCGTATGACTTTTGGCCGGCATACACTTCCTTCCAATTAATTTTCTTACTGCCCCCGTAGGCCTTCTCTACCGCTGCATCCATCACTTTTTTAGAAGCCGGCCAGATATCTATTCCCGTACCATCACCTTCAATAAATGGAATAACCGGTTGATCCGGTACCTGTAAGTCGCCATTTTGAATTGTAATTTTTTGTTCGCTCATCGCTTATCTAAAATTGGTTGTAAAAGTAATTAGGCGCCAAAATTACACATTTTTACGCGCTATCCGAACCCCACAAAACGGGGAATACAAAAACACTGGCCAGATTTTCCGGTTCTTTCAGCAAACTGTCGTAAAAAAATATCTATGTCCGATCAAAATATTGCTGTTTTTTGGTTCCGTCGCGACCTTCGCTTTGATGATAATGCCGGTTTATTCCACGCTTTGAAGGGTGATTTGCCCGTGTTGCCGCTCTTCATTTTTGATCAGAACATCTTAGATGATCTAGAAGATAAAGATGATGCGCGAGTGATGTTCCTCCACGACACACTGAGCGCCATGCATCAGCGGTTAAACGATAAAGGCTCGTCGCTACTGGTGAAGTACGGTAAACCTGAGAAAATATGGCGCGAAGTGCTCCAGAACTATTCGGTGCGAGCGGTGTATACCAACCACGATTATGAACCCTACGCCAAGGAGCGAGATGAAGTGATCAACCAGCTACTCACCAAACAGGATATTCCATTTCGGACGTATAAAGACCAAGTAATTTTTGAAAAGGATGAGATATTAACCGGGAGCGGGAGTTTTTATAAAGTGTTTACTCCCTACAAAAAATCTTGGCTAGAGAAGTTAGAAGATGGAATGTTAGAGTCGTATACTTCTGGCTTATCGTTTGATAATTGGTACCCGACGAGTTCGATTCCGATGCCTTCGTTGGATGATATGGGTTTCGAGCGGTCGAATATTGAAATTCCCCCGAACCGAATTGATGAAGATGTTATTGAGCACTATAAGGAAAAACGGAACTATCCGGCCCAAGACGGAACAACCCGTTTGGGAGTACATCTGCGCCACGGAACCCTCAGTATTCGTAAGCTAGCTCGCCAAGCTATAGAGATTAACGAAACGTACTTGAGCGAATTAATCTGGCGGGAGTTTTATATGCAAATTTTATATCATGCCCCCCAAGTAGTAGAGAAGTCGTTTAAACCGAAGTACGACAATATTCCCTGGCAAAACAATGAAGACGACTTTGCGCGGTGGTGCGAAGGGAGAACCGGCTACCCTATTGTGGACGCTGGCATGCGCGAATTAAATAAGAACGGCTACATGCACAACCGAGTGCGGATGATCGTTGCTAGCTTTCTAACCAAGCATTTGCTGATTGACTGGCGGTGGGGCGAAGCCTACTTTGCCCGAAAACTGCTTGACTACGAATTGGCTAACAACAACGGCGGTTGGCAGTGGGCGGCGGGTAGCGGAGTAGATGCTCAGCCTTATTTTCGCATATTCAATCCTTACAGCCAAACCGATAAGTTTGATAAAGAAGAGGAATACATCAAAAAGTGGGTGCCCGAGTACGGCACCGATGACTACCCCGAACCGATGGTTGACCACAAGCAAGCCCGTGAACGTGCAATTGAAACGTATAAGGAAGCGATTAATTAGGGTGTTCAAGTGTTAGTGAACTCATGTGTTCGCGTAATCCTGAACACCTGATTATTTGACCACAATTGAGTGTTGTTGAGCAAATGGCTGACCAGTAGCGGTGATGCCTTCCACTCGGATATCATAATCTGCCTTTTCGTCGGAAGTATAAAATTCTACTTGAGCACTACCTTCTTCATCAAACACAATGGTAGGCTCCCAGTGCAAGGTAGAGCGAAAATCGGGCTTTACATGCTCGGGTTTTTTGGTACCATAACGAGGAGTGTAGAACTCGCGAGGCTGATAATAGCCCGGGTGCGTGATATTGGTGATTCCCATACTTTTGGTAACCGTAGGGGCACCGACTCCTCGTCGGGTGTAGACCGCAATAGCACCAGACCCTCTATTACCAAGGATGGAGGCCGAGGGACCCTTCAGTACATCAACATAATAGACATCGTTGATATTGATACTGTTGATTAGTTGAGCATCAGCAGGTACTCCATCTAGTAAATAAAACGCGCCTGATCCACGAAAACCACTCATTCCTCGTATGACAGCAGTTTGATTAGGAAACGATCCTACTATTTGTACTCCTGGTACACGCCGTAATAGTTCGAAAATTGACAAAGCACTGTTTCCCCCCGGAATTGAGTCTAGAATAAGCCTATTACTGGGTTCGTTGTAAAGTCGGTTCGCATCGCGAAATGGATCATGAAAATCATCTTTACGTCCTTTTATTTCTACTCCTTCTAGTACAATAGTTTTTTCGCCAAAATTGTAAGACTCGTCAATCTGATCAATTTTTTGCTGCTGCTCTAAGTAATTAGCCATCATTGTTAGCCACACCGATTGATTGGGCCGTCGTGGTTGATCAACTGGTGGTTCGGTGGGTAACTTTAGATCGATGTAGACATCCTTTTTCAGTTTTTCTTTTTTGCCTTTTACTCGCCGGGCTTGGATAACCAATTCAGTAGTATCTCGGAATTGGTTATCAACAAAGGTGAATTGCCCGTTCTCGTTGGTTCTTCCCTCGACTAAAAAGTAGGAGCTGTCTACGGCCATCATCATAATCTGGCCACTCACCGGCTGGTCGCGCTTGTAGTAGCGAACCATTTGTCCCTCTATCTGAAATCCCCGTTCCACAATACGCTCCACAGCAGTCAGGCTATCCCGCAGCACATCGTTCCAGGTAAACCTCCGCCAGCCCTGAGTGAGCATAAGATTATCCAACGCTTGGTAAGATTCTTCAGTGAGATTATCAAAATAGTACTGCGGTTGCTCGATAGTTCCCCGCAGATCGGAGGTAAGCAGTAAATTGTTAACTATAGTTTCACTTCCCTCTAAATAGCGAATTCGGTTAGGGTTGGTAATCGTGAGCGAAGCAAACGCCGATAACGGTTGCTGATCTTTATCTTCTAGATTTAGCCGAAGAACTGCTTTTTTGCGAGTAGCGTAACTGGGCTGATCATTTTTGATGGTTAGTTGAGGTAGATTGGTAGGATAGTTAACAAAAATTAAGCGCTCGCACTGAGGCTTGCCGGTGTTATCAAAAAAAGTAAGATGGCAAATACCGTCTGGAAACAGTGCTTTAGGTATCTCCGCAATGAAGTAAGGACTGGTGGCATCAACGGTAGTAGCGGTAAAAGCTATACCCCGCTGGTGCCCAACTAATACTCCACCCCGCACCCCTTCGTTACCAGTGGCTTCTACTATTATTCTTATGTCATCGGAAATATAGCTGGGAATAGACCGTAGAGTGAATCCTTGCTCTTGCACCTGAGGTAGCGGAAAAGTTAGCGGAATTCCCGCTACTTCGATTTCTGCTTGATAATGATGATTGGCGGCAGGTTTAAGTACAAAGCGTCCCATACCAAATTGCTGACTCTCGAACGTAGCTACCTCTCGTTGATTTTGATCAATAATACGCCCCTGCACGGCCAACCCCAAACCATCTGGGCCGGTGGCTTTAAACGCTATC
>NZ_JBARYM010000066.1:0-4511 GCF_049647865.1 Tunicatimonas sp.
GTTGGGGCCATCTTGCCGCCATATGCTAAACGTAACGTTCATAACTTATCTATTTATAACTTCGCACCGTAGGTTCAATAAACTCAAATTCCAGTGCCTCTTCGTGATGCATAAACTGACCACCTTGTCCGTACTCCCAAGCCGAAACGTAGGAATAGACATCATCTACCCGAATGGCTTCACCGTCGGGGGTCTGAAACTCTTCCCGGAAGTGGGCCCCGCAGGATTCTTCCCGGTTCAGGGCATCGGTGCACATCAGTAGCCCCAGTTCAATGAAATCGGCCAGCCGAAGGGCTTTTTCCAGTTCAGTATTCATCTCTTTGCTGTGTCCCGTGACCTTTACATCACGCCAGAAATCAGTACGAATCTGGGTAATCTGCTCAATAGCTTGCCCTAAACCGGCTTCATTACGACTCATCGCGCATTCTTGCCACATAATCTTACCCAGCTCCCGGTGAAAGTAATCGACGGTTTTGGTACCGTTCACCGCTAGCAAGCGATCTATATTCTCCTGCACTTCTTGCTCAACTCGCGCAAATTCGGGATGATCGGTGGTCTCATGTTCCTCCTTCAGTGCTCCGGCTAAGTAATTGTTGATGGTATTAGGCAGTATAAAGTAACCGTCTACGCTGGCCTGCAACAGAGAATTTGCTCCTAACCGATTGGCCCCGTGATCCGAAAAGTTGCATTCACCAACGGCGTATAATCCGGGAATGGTGGTCATTAGTTCGTAGTCTACCCATAACCCGCCCATAGAAAAGTGCGCGGCGGGAGATATTTGCATCGGTTCCTTATACGCATCAATTCCGGTGATCTTCTGGTACATGGTAAACAGATTACCGTAGCGATCTTTGATAGTTTCCAGTCCAAATTGCTGGATGGCATGTTTAAAATCCAGGTAGACCGCGTTCTTTAGTCGTCCCACACCATGTCCGGCATCAATGCGCTCTTTGGCGGCGCGGGAAGCAATATCGCGGGGAGCCAGATTGCCAAAGCTAGGGTAGCGACGCTCCAGGTAGTAATCCCGCTCGTCTTCAGGAATATTGTTGGCCTTGCGGCTATCGTCTTTGTTTTTCGGCACCCAAATACGTCCGTCGTTCCGTAGGGACTCAGACATTAGCGTTAGCTTGGATTGGGCCTCACTGGACTGGGGCAGGGCGGTAGGATGAATCTGGGTAAAGCTGGGCGAGGCGAAGTACGCTCCCCGCTTATGGGCTTTCCAGATGGCACTGCCGTTGCAGCCAATGGCTAAGGTAGACAGACGAAATACACGGGAGTAACCGCCGGTTGCCAGCACCACCGCATCGGCCGCAAATCGCTTGAGCGCACCACTCGTAAGATCGCGGGCAATAATACCCTTGGCTTTCCCGTCAATGACGACCAAATCCAGCATCTCGTGCCGGGTAAACATGGTTACTTTCTTGGCCCGGATCATCTTGTAGAGCTGAGAGTAGGCGGCCAGTAGCAACTGCTGCCCGGTCTGACCCCGCGCGTAAAAGGTGCGTTGTACCTGCACTCCTCCGAAGCTACGGTTGACCAGCACCCCACCGTACTCCCGGGCAAACGGTACTCCCTGCTGGGTGAAGTGATCGATCAGCGGAGCGGATAGTTCGGCCAACCGGTAAACGTTTGCCTCTCTAGACCGAAAGTCGCCTCCTTTTAACGTATCGTAAAACATGCGCCACACACTGTCGCCGTCGTGCTGGTAGTTCTTGGCGGCATTCACCCCGCCCTGGGCCGCTACCGAATGCGCCCGACGGGCCGAGTCCTGGTAGCAGAAGCACTGTACTTCGTAGCCTAGCTCCGCCAAGGTAGATGCTGCTCCCGCCCCGGCTAGCCCGGAACCTACCACAATCACGTTTAATTTCTTCTTATTAGCCGGATTAATCAGTTGGCTTTTGGCCTGATAATTACGCCACTTATCTTCTAGTCTTCCTTCCGGTATTTTTGCGTTCAACTTTGTCACAGCAGCTTATTTAAAGTACACAATTAACGGAATAATGCCGAACCCAACGGATATAATGGCCGCATACACCAATGAAACGTTCGTTAGCACCCGTAGCCCTTTGCGATGGTAGAAGCCGAGCGTCCTAAAGGCGCTTTTGAGTCCGTGGTTTAGGTGCAAGCCTAAGGGAACCATCAGCACGGTATAGAACAGCACGTAGTAGATATTCTGGAACAGACTGTAGGTAATCTGGTAGACATCTACGTTACCATCCATATCCAACCCGACACTTTCTCCCAGCCCCAACTTCACCTTCGCCCAAAAGTTAGCCAGATGTATAACAATAAATAGCAGAATAAAAATACCAATCAGGCCCATGTTCTGGGAAGTCCAGGTACTATTTTCCAGCTTATGGTTTACCGCGTACTTATTGGGCTTGGCTCTGCGGTTTTTGATAGTGACAATGACGGCGTAGACTACGTGAAAGATAATAGAAGCGTACAGCAGATAGGCAACGATCTTAATCAATGGACTCTCCCGCAGGGTAGTTGAGTAGGTATTGTATAATCCCCGAGCGGTTTCTTCCGGCAGCAACAAAATAGCGTTGGCCGACAGATGCACTATTAGGAATATACACAAAAATAATCCGGTAGCCGCGATAACTCCTTTTCTCAGAAACATGGTAGGCTAGGTTGATAACATGGTGAACTACATCAAATCGTTTCTCCGATAACGCTCTGTTTACGCTTAATCTATTAAGTCTATCCGAAGTAGCATCGCCACAAATTAAAGACCCAAGAGGAGCGTTCCGCCAAGAATGGCAATACTGCTAATTTTACGCTTCAATAGTATGACATTTATCATTAAGCTAAAGAACTTTAGTCATTTTCTAACCTTTATTGAACATAGAGATTTTATTCGGCTTAGGGAATTTGATTCCTTACAAGCTACGATTATTAGTGAGAGCCACAATGCGGAAAGAGAGATAAACAACGTAAACTGAGAGCAAAATCTTCCTTAATGCTGATCAGTATCGCCGAAGGATTCTAACAAAGCTCTAAGGAAGTTAATTAAAAGCTAAGGGGTTTCCTGGAAAAGCTCTCAAAAAATTTGGGAACACTTTCCGAGACTTTAAAAATTGCTCTTAACTATTCTTCTTAATTCTTAATAGTAGTTTTCCTGCTTACTCTCCAATTTAGTGCCGTAGTGGGTCACTACCAGGTTAGTGGTTGTAGTTTTGGTTTGTGTGTGGACCTGAGGACTCCGGATGCTAGCCATAGCTAATGGCTCAATTCTAAAACGTTTTTTGTTTCTAATCCATAATGGGATCGAATACCTCTTTCTAATTTATCTATCTTTCTATTAGGCCCCTTTATTACTATTTTATCGTCACCTAGTTTTACTGATATTGATTCTGTCTCAAACCAGTTGTCAAATAGTTGATTAAAGCGATTGACAGACCTTAGGTTTGTCTCACATTCTTTTCTTATTTCTATCTGAGATCCGTTTATAGACATATACTGTACTATCCAGTTGTACAACTTATTGGAATCTTTCGTATTAGCGATCGAGAGTTGGTGTTTTCTTACGCCAAACGTTGTGCCCAATGCTAACCCAACTGCTAATAATGTAGTCCATAACCACCAATCAAAGATTTTCAGCTCTATTGCATTAGGTGAATTAACTGTGGCGATGATTACTCTAAAGGTAAAAAAAGTGATTAATGCTAAAATAAAAGTCCCAAAAAATGCTCTAAGTGTAGGTTTTAATATATGTGTTTTCATCTTCATAATTATAGATTTAGAAAGCCCTGGTTTGGATTATAAATCGTTCTTTGGTTGCAGTCAACTACTGTATAGCCGCTACTATAGCACGTGCCTACTTGCTACGAGTTTGTATTAATGCTATTGCTTAAATATAATAATTAAGCAAGAAGATGACAAACCTAGCAGTGGACACCGTTAAGAAAGCCTAAAATCAGAACAGTTTAGGCACCTTCCCGCGTAGGTTTTCAATGGTTTTGGGTTACCTAACTTATCATAGTTTTTTCTAAACGGAAGATCAATATACTACATGCGTATTACCCTCATTTTCAAGTATGCTCTCTTGAGTATGGCTAGTAGGTATTCTAACTTAAAGTCGGTAGCTGAAACCAATCTATAATTGTACCAAAATGAAACAATAGCTATCTTGAAAGTAATGGAAAAACAAGAGGGTAATATCCTTATTGTCGACGACGACCAAGCGGTGCTGTATACAGCTAAACTGATTTTAAAGCAGCACTTTACGCACGTACAAACCGAGTCTTCTCCTTCGCAAATTGTCAACCACCTGCAAAGGCACCCCTACAATGTGTTAGTACTGGATATGAATTTTGCTCAGGGAAAAACCAGTGGCCGAGAGGGGTTGTTCTGGATTAAGCAAATACGGGAACTAGAGACCAACGTACAGGTAGTAGTCACCACCGCCTACGGTGATATTGAACTAGCCGTAACCGCTATGAAAGAAGGGGCAGTAGACTTTTTGACCAAGCCCTGGGAAAAGGAAAAGCTAGTAGCTACGGTCG
>NZ_JBARYM010000067.1:0-13853 GCF_049647865.1 Tunicatimonas sp.
TTTGGTAGAGCCAGAGAAAGCTCATCCTAAGAGTAAAAGAATGCTACCAGTTCAGCAAAAGTAAAATGAAGGTAGACCCTGGTAACAAATAATATATGCGCTTATCAGTTTTAAACCACCTTCCTCCCCACTGCCTCAGCCACCGCCTGCACGCTTCGGTACAAGTCCCGGAACTCGTTTAGGTTGAGCTGTTGAGCGGCGTCGGATTTGGCTACCTGGGGGTTGGGGTGGGATTCAATGAGTAGTCCGTCTACTCCCATTGCCACGCAAGCGCGGGTGAGGTCCGGTACTCCGTAGGAGTAGCCCATGGCGTGACTAGTATCGAGGATTACTGGTAGATTGGTATGCTCTTTCAGGTAAGATACTCCGCAGAGATCGAGGGTAAAGCGGGTCTTCGTTTCAAACGTGCGGATGCCCCGTTCGCAGAGCATTACTTGTTCGTTGCCACCCGATAGCACAAACTCAGCAGCTTGAACAAATTCTTGTAAGGTCGCCCCAAAGTGACGCTTCAACAGCACTGGTTTCTGAGCTTTGCCACAAGTACGCAGGATACCTTGGTCGTACATGGCTTTCGCTCCGACCTGCACAATATCCGCGTACTCAATTACTGCCTCTACG
This sequence comes from Tunicatimonas sp., assembly GCF_049647865.1. Lineage (NCBI taxonomy): Bacteria > Pseudomonadati > Bacteroidota > Cytophagia > Cytophagales > Catalimonadaceae > Tunicatimonas > Tunicatimonas sp. The sequence goes on from NZ_JBARYM010000067.1 coordinate 619, forward strand.
TGGGTAGCATCGCGTACTTCGGTGATGATATTGAAACCGTACTCTTCCCGAATTTGTGCCAGCATCTTCAAACCTTCTAAACCTAACCCTTGAAAGGAATAAGGTGAAGTGCGGGGTTTAAAGCAACCCGCCCGTAAGGTAGTTATGCCAAGCTCTTTCAACATATCGGCGCAAGTAACAATCTGCTCCCTAGACTCAATAGAACAGGGTCCGGTAATCATTAACGTATGGTTCGTATTACCACCTACCGTTACCTGATTGACGGTAACCTCACGAGTTTGCGGTTGATAGGTGCGGCTAGCTAATTGAATGTCTGAAGCCATTACAAAGTGGTCTTCAGCGTATTCCTGCAAAAAATCCGGAACCTCTTTAGTGCTTGAAGAAGTAACAAGCACCGCTTGTTTATCTCGAGTAAATAGCTGAGCATGAGCTTGTTCAGCTAATTTAGTAGCTTGCTGAAAGCTAACCGTTTCTTTTAGGTGGATAATCATAAGGTAAAGACTTTTAAAACAAAGTCGCAAGATAGGGATATCAGTAAACAATCTGTGTAGCAACTGAGTATTTACTAAGATTAACCTTCCCTCGAACTGAAAACCACATGGATCAAGGAATAGAACCCCCTCCTACCTCGCTACAAGAGCCATCGAGTGATGATGAAGAGAAATCTTATTTCACATTACTGAATGAACATTTAAACCAACAAACTTTTCGGGGTCATATTGAAAATTTCGCCGGTTTGTGTATGCTTCCGGTAGGCATTGCTGGCCCTTTACATATTCAGGGCGACGAGGCAAAAGGAAGCTTTCGTATTCCGATGGCCACTACTGAGGGAGCTTTAGTAGCTTCTTATAATCGGGGATTACGAGCCGGTAGGCAGGGCAGTGGTTTCTGGGCCAAGGTGGTAGAAGAAATAGTGCAGCGCTGCCCGCTTCTCAAATTTACTACCGCTCAACAAGCTTTTTCATTCGTTCAGTGGATTGATAGTCAGCACGATACAATAAAATTGGTGGCTGAAAGTGCTAGTCGCTACGCAGTGCTAAAGAATATTCGAACTATTCTGGAGGGTAACGAAATAATATTGTGTTTAGAATACAGCACTGGCGATGCTAGTGGGCAGAATATGGTTACGCTATGCAGCCAAAAAGTCTGTGATTTTATTCGCGACTACGCCCCTGTTTCTCCTCAAGAAATCTATATTGAAGGAAATGCTTCCGGAGATAAAAAAGCAGGAATCCGTTCACTGGGTCGCACCCGAGGTAAGCGAGTGATTGCCGAAGTTACCATTACTGCATCAGCGATGAGCACTGTACTGAAAACTACCCCACAACGGTTAGTAGATTTTTGGTTAAGTTCTACTATGTCACAAATTAAAGCTGGTAGCGCAGGCAATCAAGCCCATGTTGCCAATGGCCTGGCAGCAATGTTTTTAGCCACTGGTCAAGATGTGGCCTGTATCGCCGAAGCCACCGTGGGATTTAACCGAGCCGAAGTCACCCCGCAAGGCGATCTTTACGCTTCGTTAACGTTACCTAACCTGATTATTGGTAGCGTGGGTGGTGGTACCGGATTGCCTACCCAACGGGAATGTCTGGAAATAATGGATTGCTTCGGAGCCGGGAAAGCTAACAAACTAGCGGAAATAATGACCGCTGTAGCTCTAGCAGGCGAGCTTTCCATTGGAGCGGCTATTGCTGAAGGGCATTTTACCCAAGCCCACCAAAAGCTAGGAAGGTAAACATTGGTCCTTTGTCACTGGTATTTTGTTTATTATCACTTGTCATCGCACATTGCTAATTGCTTATGATTGCCGAAAAAGATACTATTCTTAAGCTAAAACTACCGACTGACCCGCGTTGGGTAGCGATGGCTGACGATAATCTGGAAGAGATTCTGGTAGACCACGCTTATTGTGAGCAAAAAGCAGCCTCTTCCTGCATCTCGCTTATTGTACAGTTCTCTAATCGGCCCGAGCTAGTAGATGTTCTCTCCCCAATTGTAGCCGAAGAATGGGAGCACTTCCAACGGGTGGTAGAGCAAATCCGGAAGCGAGGCTTCACACTGGGCCGAACCCGAACCGATGAATACGTAGTGAAGCTTGCCAAACATGAGCGCAAGGGTGGGCCAATTGAGCGACAACTCATGGATAAGCTACTCATCAATGCCATGATTGAGGCGCGTAGTTGCGAACGTTTCAAGATTCTCTGGAAAAACCTGGCCGATGAGGAGCTTAAAGCGTTTTACTATAATTTAATGGCTTCCGAAGCCGGACACTACGTAACGTTTATCAAACTGGCTAAAGAGTATATGCCTGAAGATGTGGTGAAATCCCGTTGGCAGGAGTTTCTGGAGATTGAGGCCAATATTATTCAGAACCTGGAAGTGCGCCCCGGCCGAATGCACTAATGTAGGTTTCGGAGGGCTTTTTCTAGGTACCTTACCAATTTTTTCTACATTTTTAGCGTTTCAATAAACAACTCGACACATTTCTATTCTGAAATTTCTATCGTTCGTGTTTGTGGCTTATCTAAGTATGATAAAGCAAAAGTTTTTTATCAATAGTATCGGATTAGTGGTCATCCTGAATTTGATAGCCATAAAAGAAAGCTACGCTCAAGATACAGTCACCCTGTACTATGATAAGGCCGAGCAAATTCCTAAAGAAACATTTCAAGTAGATAAGAATGCGCCTTCGGTGCTGGATGGTGATTATACTGAGTACTTCTACGATGGCTCCGTGAAGACTAGCGGAGCTTACCAACAGAACCAACCCAAAGGCTACTGGGAATACTTTTATGAGAATGGTCAGCCCAAAATGCGAGGTGAATTGAATAATGGTCAGAACCAAGGAGAGTGGGAGTACTTCTACGAAAATGGAAAGTTGGAGATGACCGGAGTGGTAAACGGAACGCAGCGAGAAGGTCCCTGGAAATTCTACTACGAAAATGGCCCTCTTAAGCGAGAAGGTACGTTTGCGGAAGGACAAAAAGTAGGGCAGTGGAAAGATTACTACGAAGACGGCTCAGTAAAAATAGAAGCTACTTACCAGAAGGATACTACCCAATATCGAGAGTTTTATACCTCAGGAGACCGCAAACTAGAGGGCACTGAAGTCAATGATCAGCGGCAAGGTCAATGGAAACACTACTACGAAAATGGCAAAATCCAGGCGGAGGGTCATTATCAGTACGGAAAAAGACAAGGTTCGTGGAAGTTTTACTATCCCAACGGCCAAGTCTCATCGATCGGTGATTTTATTGAAGGGTCTTCGGTAGGCAAATGGACGTACTACTACGAAAACGGAAACGTCAGTGCTGAAGGTGCCGAGCGCGAAGGGGTGCGAGAGGGTTACTGGAAACTCTACCACAGTAACGGCGACTTTAAAGGAGAGGCTATATTTAACCATGGCGAGGGGGTGTACCGCGAGTTTTATCCCGACGGTTCACGCAAAGTAGAGGGAACGTTAATAAACGGCGTACGTCAAGGAAAATGGAAGTATTTTTATGAGGATAATATTTTAGAGGGCGAAGCGGTCTTCACTAACGGAGAAGGTCAATACGTAGGTTACTACCGCGATGGTACTAAAAAAATGAAAGGTTCAGTAAAAGGTGGCGAACGGGTGGGTATTTGGGAGCTCTACCAACCGGATGGTCAGTTAGTGGGCTACTACCAGAGCGTGTACGAAAATAATGAACCCGCGTTTCAGGCGTTAAATGGTTCTGCTAAAAATAACCCGGAAGATACTACCGCGGTAGCCGTTCGCAATCCTGATTACCTATTTCGTAAAAAGAAAAATCTCCGCTATTTCACTCCCAAAATTAATGAAATGCACTATTTTATTCTAGGTGTTAATCCGGTGGCGTTATTGGTTCATCGTCTTCCAATCAGCTTAGAATATCATTTGCAAGAAAGGCTAGGCTACGAGCTGGAAGCTGGAGTATTCCGCGACCCATTCTTTTCCTTGGATGAAAATGTCGATCATAATGTACCCTATCGCCGGGGGTTTTTTATTAATCTGAAGCAAAAGTTTTATCATAGCGACACCCGCTCCGGCATGTTTTACTTTGGTCACCAGCTTGGATTGGATTATCTATATCATTACGCCAACGCCGCTGAGTTAGATGTAGAAGGACAGCCTATCAACAGTCCACAAACGACCTTGCTAGCTAAAGAACAATCCTTTTCCTACTCTTTATTATTAGGGACCCGATTAATGAAAGACCCGGACTTAATTCAGCCTCGTTCTCCTAAAGATAAATCTGGTCGGGGCTTAACCTTTGATCTATACGTAGGGCTAGGAGTTGCTTACCGATTCATGAACCCACAGTATTCACCTCAACCACTGTACGACGGTATTATGGATCAAATAGATCAGTCGAGCTTCTTTGTCCCATTTTATGTAGGAACTACCGTTGGATACGTGTTTTAAAATTTGAGAAGACCGAAGACCAAAAAAGGTAGAGAGAAATTATAAGTAACAAGTGCCAATCAGCAATTTAGCAGTAGCCACTTAACCATATAACAATCGAACCATTTAGCGGTCAGCAATTGAACAATCAAACTACTTATAAATGTCTAATAGAAAGAAAACAGCTATCATAGGAGCAACCCCCAATCCGGCACGTTATGCCTATTTAGCGGCACACATGCTCACCGAATACGGACACCCCATTGTTCCGTTAAGTATTAAGCAAGGTTCCGTAGCCGATGTAGAGCTTATTGATCTGCGAAAAAAGCCTCCGTTAGACGATGTGGATACTGTTACGTTATACCTAAGCCCCCAACGTCAGGCAGAGTGGTACGACTATTTATTGAGCCTTCAGCCCCAAAGGATAATTTTTAACCCTGGCACTGAAAATTCTGAGCTTAAGCAGCTATGCCTAGAGCATAATATCCAGCCGATAAATGCTTGTACATTAGTGATGTTACGATCCGGAACTTACTAGTTAGATATATTCGTTTTCATACTGAAAATCAGTCTTTTACATAAGATGCAACTTTCTAGTTAAGCATCGCAAATTTTAACGAAATACGGTCGATAGAAAAACCGTATATTTATCGTATTTTTGAGCTTTTATACCTAATAATAAACATGAGCGAAGCAAAAGATACTAACTCCCTAGCCAACATAGGAGCAGGAGATTACTCTGCCAATAATATTCAGGTTTTAGAAGGTCTGGAGGCAGTACGTAAACGACCCGCCATGTATATCGGCGATGTGAATACTAAGGGATTACACCACATGGTGTATGAAGTTGTTGATAACTCTATTGACGAAGCACTGGCGGGCTATTGCGATAATATAGATGTAGTCATCCACCCGGATAACTCTATTACTGTCACTGACAATGGACGGGGAATTCCTACGGGCATTCACGCCAAAGAGAACCGCTCGGCTCTAGAAGTGGTAATGACCGTGCTGCACGCCGGTGGAAAGTTCGATAAAAATACTTACAAAGTATCCGGTGGATTGCACGGCGTCGGGGTTTCCTGCGTAAATGCGCTCTCTCAAGAATTAACCGCCACAGTGCACCGTGAAGGTAAAGTCTACGAGCAGAAGTACTCCCGAGGGGTGCCTCTCTTTGATGTGAAGGTAGTAGGCGAAACTGACCGAACGGGTACTACTGTACACTTTGTGCCCGACAGCGAGATTTTCAATGTTCGCGAGTATAAGTACGAAACTATCGCCACCCGCCTTCGCGAGTTGGCGTTTCTAAATGCTGGTATAAAAATTAGTCTCACTGATCTGCGCGACAAGGACGAGGATGGTGAACCAGAAAAAGATAATTTTTACTACGAGGGTGGTCTGTTAGAATTTGTCGCCTACCTAGATAAAAGCCGCGATAATCTTATTCCTGACCCCATTTACTTAGATAGTGAACGTAACGGAGTACCGGTACAAGTAGCACTCACCTATAATACCTCCTTCACTGAAAATGTTGTTTCTTACGTCAATAACATCAATACTATTGAAGGAGGTACCCATGTATCGGGTTTCCGACGCGCATTAACCCGTACGCTAAAAAGCTACGCCGATAAGTCAGGGTTGCTAGATAAAGTGAAAGTAGATATTAGTGGCGATGACTTTCGGGAAGGTCTAACGGCGGTAATTTCGGTGAAAGTGGCTGAACCTCAGTTTGAAGGGCAAACCAAAACCAAATTAGGCAACTCCGATGTAATGGGTGCGGTGGAATCTTGCGTGGGAGACGCACTGTCTACATTCCTCGAGGAACATCCGAAGGAGTCTAAAATCATCATCAATAAAGTAGTGCTGGCGGCTCAGGCTCGTCACGCTGCCCGTAAAGCTCGGGAGATGGTACAGCGCAAGAATGTGCTTACCGGCACTGGCCTACCCGGCAAATTAGCCGACTGCTCAGATAGCAACCCCAAAAACTGCGAATTATACCTAGTGGAAGGGGATTCGGCCGGGGGCTGCTTCGTCGGAGAAACTAAAGTAGCACTGGCGGATGGGCGTAGTCTTTCGTTTCTAGAACTTATTGAAGAAGCAGAACAAGGAAAGCAGAACTATTGCTACACGCTGCTACCGGATGGTTCGGTTGGTATAGAGAAAATCCTATACCCTAGAATGACTAAGAAAAGCACGCAATTAGTTAAGGTTACTTTAGACAATGGCGAGGAAATAAAATGTACTCCTAATCATAAATTCATGTTACGCAACGGGGAGTATAGAGAAGCCCAGGCACTAAGGAAGAATGATTCTTTGATGCCGCTAAACCGCAAGCTTTCTGAAATAAAAAACAGAATCACCATTGAAGGCTATGAGATGGTGCTGAATCCCGCTACCCACAAGTGGGTATTTACGCATATGCTATCGGATAGATATAATTTGAAAATAGGAATCTACGAGGAAAAAGATGGCGAGGCACGGCATCATGTAGACTTTAACAAACGAAATAATAATCCTACCAACCTGATTCGTCTTAGCAAAGAAGATCATCTAAAAATTCATCAAGACCATTTACAGCATACGCTACATCGCGAAGATGTAAAGGAGAAATGCCGAAAAACTAAGCGAACGGCTGAGTTCCGCGAGAAGATGAGTAAGAGAATGAAAGAACCGGCAACTCGTGAGATACTATCACAACAAGCGAAGAAACAATGGGAAGATGACGCTTATAAAGCGTACATGGTTGAGAAATTTTTGAATTTCTACACCAAAAATGAAGAGTATAGACTAGAGAACAATCAGCGATTGCTCAATAATCAAAAAGAATACTGGTCCAAGAAGGAAAACCGAGCAAAGCAGTCGGATCAAATGAGAGAGTACTTCATGCAAAATCCTGAAAAAAGGAAGGTGTATTCTATAATCGCCACTGAGCAGTGGCAAAACGAAGATTTGCTAGCATGGCGAAAGCAAAAAACATCAGAACAGTGGACCGAAGACTTCCGCGCAAAGAGAAAAGAGGCTTACGATAAAACTTACTTCGAGCATACTATGCGTCTGATGAGAGAAGTTTGGGATAGATACGGAAGCATCGAGAACTTTGATAAAATTAAGAGAGAAGAGTACCCTAAGCGAAGAAATGTACTTAAGATAGATAACTTCGCTAAGCGGTATTTCAGCGGAAATACCGAACAGGTAACGGATGCTGTTAGCCATTACAATCACAAGGTGCACTCAGTGGAATTCTTGACTGAGACACAAGATGTGTTCGATATAGAGGTTCCTGATACGCATAATTTTGCTTTGTCCTCAGGAGTATTTGTGCATAATAGTGCCAAACAAGGACGGGAGCGAATGTATCAAGCCATTCTGCCACTGCGCGGAAAAATACTGAACGTAGAGAAGGCCCAGGAGCATAAAATCTACGACAACGAAGAAATCAAGAATATGATTACCGCGATGGGCGTTTCCTTTGGTACTGAGGAGGACGACAAAGCGTTAAACATGACTAAACTTCGTTACCATAAAATTATTATCATGACCGATGCTGATGTGGACGGAAGCCACATTCGCACGCTGATTCTTACTTTCTTTTTCCGCTACATGCGTGCGCTTATTGAAAGCGGTTATCTATACATTGCGCTCCCTCCCCTTTATTTAGTAAGAAAAGGGAAAGAAGAACGATACATTTGGTCGGAAGCAGAACGGGAGGCAGCTGTAAAAGAACTGGCGGGCGACGGAAAAGTAGAATCCGTATCGGTGCAGCGTTACAAAGGGCTAGGGGAAATGAACCCCGAACAATTGTGGGAAACGACGATGAATCCTGAAACGCGCAGCCTAAAACTCGTTACTATTGATTCAGCCGCCGAAGCTGATCATCTATTCTCAATGCTAATGGGTGATGAGGTAGCCCCTCGCCGAGAATTTATCGAGAAAAATGCTAAATACGCCAATCTGGATATTTAGAATAGCAACGATTATACTTCTGGATGAAAGCTATTTGCCACCGTGGCAGATAGCTTTTTTATTTTTGATGTGAGTATTTTTGCAAACCGTAGGTTCAGCTAGTAAGTTAGTACTACCAACTGTAAGTAGAACCAACGTTATTATTTTTAGAGCTAAACCACATCAATATAGTCACTGTAGAACATTGATGAGTAAGCACTTATTCTCTGTCAATTATTCATTTTCAATCAGCAAAAATATATGTTAGTGAAAGACCGCGTTTCCTCTTCCATTGCCACCAGCGATTTTATCAGCCGCGACCTAAGCTGGATGAAATTCAACTATCGTGTATTAGATCAAGCAAAAAAGCCGTCCCGAAAAATCTTTGAGAAACTGAAATTTCTTGCTATCACCTCGTCTAATCTTGACGAATTTTTTATGATTCGGATTGGCAGTCTCTATAACTATATTGACTACGGCAAAGAGCGGGTTGACTATTCCGGCCTGCGCGAAAAGCCCTTTCGCAAGAAGCTACTTCAGGAAACTCAGCAATTTTTTCAGGAGCAGAACCGCTGCTACACCGAAGACTTACTACCCCAGTTTGGAAAGAATCATTTCAGTATAGTAAAAGATTTAACTCAGCTATCGGAAAAGCAGCGTAAACTATTGGAGGAGTACTTTAACCTGACAATTTACCCCATGCTTACCCCAATGACCTACGATAGCTATCATGCGTTTCCAACGCTAATGAATAGGCTACTCGTATTTGGGGTAGTAACCCGTGAGCCTGAAGATAAGAAAGATAACAAGAAACTATCTTTTGTACAGATTCCTCAAAACCTGCCTCGCTTTTACGAATTTGATGAGGAAGATCACGTTACTTTCGTACCCATTGAGGAAATGGTTCGCGCGTACATTCATCGTCTGTTTCGCAATATTAATATTCAGTCGGTCAACCTATTTCGGATTACGCGTAATGGTGACTTTACGCTGGATGAAAGTGATGATCTGGAATCTTCTTTTGTAGAGGAAGTTCGGCGGAAACTAAAGACTCGTAAAACCGGGCGAGTAGTGCGGATTGAAGCTGAAAGTGGGTATAGTAGCTGGATGATGCGTAAGCTCATCAATCGCTGGAACATTGATAAAGACAACCTGTTTGAGGTAGATCCAAACGGGCTATTGGATTTTACTTCCCTGTGGCAGATTGTAAAACATCACGATTTTCGGAACCGAATACCTAAAACTCCGCCTCCGGTTCCTCCCGTCACATACCCTGAGATGGGTAACGAAAATATCTTTGAGGTACTGAAGCACCGCGATATTCTACTGCATCACCCCTATAACGATATTGAACCTCTACTGGATTTGATCGAAAAATCAGCCGAAGATCCCGACGTACTGGCTATTAAACTGACGATCTATCGCTTAGCCTCAGAATCGCGAATTACCGCAGCCCTGTTGAAAGCTGCCGAAAATGGAAAGCATGTATCGGTACTGTTTGAGTTGAAAGCCCGCTTTGATGAGGAGAACAATATGCGGGAAGCTCAACGACTACAAAAGGCGGGTTGCTTCGTTATCTATGGGGTGAGTAGTATTAAAACTCACACTAAGCTGCTACTGGTTGTGCGAAAAGATGGTAAGAAGGTTACGCGCTATGTACATATGTCGAGTGGTAATTATAATGAGCAAACGGCTAAGCTGTACACCGATTTAGGACTGCTTAGTACTAACGAGGTGTACGCCCACGATGTATCGGAGTTTTTCAATGTAATTACAGGACACTCATCCCCTACCGACTACCAGTACCTCATTACCGCCCCGCGTGATATGAGAGAGCAATTAATTTTGCTAATTCGACACGAAGCTGAGAACGCAAAAAAAGGGTTATCCTCGGGAATTGCTATCAAAATTAACTCACTGGAAGATCGCGAAGTAATTAGCGAATTGTATACTGCTTCTCAGATGGGTGTGCCCATTCAGCTAATTGTACGAGGAATTTGCTGCCTTCGCCCCGGCCGACCAGAGTTGAGCGAGAATATTACCGTACGCTCTATTGTAGGAGACTTTCTGGAACACTCTCGGATTTATTATTTCCATAATAATGATGAACCTAAAATATATAGCGGTAGTGCCGATGTGATGGTTCGTAGCTTTGATCGCCGACTAGAGTCCCTATTTTTAGCGGCTGACTTAACCGTAAAGAAACAAGCCATGAATATTCTTTCGTATAACTTACGCGACAATATGAACACGTATTTGATGCAAGAAGATGGTAGTTACCAATTAATAGACCGGGGGGAAAGTAGCCCATTTGATATTCACAAAGAATTTTTTAGGGTAACGCTTGATGAGCTTAAAAAAGTAAAGCTATTTTAATTCTTAATCAGCTATACCAGTCTAGGGGAGCGTTGGCATAATCAAATATAAAAGGTGATGTATCCTCCTCCCCTTCAACAGCTATGTTTTCGTCCATTATGCAAGCAAACAAAAGAGTATCTATTCTTTCATAGTTTGGTTGGATTCTTATTATTAATTGTATTAATTTAAATACTAGTTGTCCTTCACTACAGAATACCACATTTCTTAACTAGTTCTCTTATGAAACTTATCCCATTTTTAGTGATCCTATCAGTGAGTAGCGTTGCCTTTGCGCAGGAAGTAAGTGATGTGCCTGATATCCCCGCCGATCGGCGAGCGAAGTCTATCTTTTTAGAATTAGGCGGTAGTGGTCTTGTCTACAGCCTCAATTACGATACGCGATTTGCAGCCGGTCGAAACGATGGGTTTGGCGTACGCGCTGGAATTAGTGCTTTAGGAATCAGTGGAAGGAACAATACTACAGGCGAAGGTGTAAACGCCACTATTGTTACGTTGCCCCTTATGCTAAACTATATAATTGGGCAGCGACGAAGCAGTCTCGAGCTAGGAGCAGGTATAACAATGATCTACCTGGATGCTGACGGCAATGTCGATGTCGATGGTGCTGCCGAAAATTTCGCAGTAGAAGGTTTTGGTCCTGCCGCTGCTCTGAATGTAGGCTATCGGGCTCAACCCATCTTAAATGGACCCATATTCCGGTTTACCTGGTCTCCAATCATTAGTGGTGAGACGGCTAGTTTAGCCTGGCTTGGTATCTCTATTGGCTACGCATTCAAATAGCTGATAACTAACGCGGTGCTTTGGTGCATTATCGGAGTGCGATAATGTTATAATTATGAACGCTAAACTCAGGACATAAAACTTTTAAGCCCTAGTACTTTAACACCTCGCACCATAACACTATTCCCGCTATATTTGTCGCATGAAAGTGACCGAACATATTGCTAAAGCCACCGATACACTATTTACTATCGAAATCCTTCCTCCCAAAAAAGGAGAAGATATTCATACCCTATTCAGCCACATTGATACATTAATGGATTTTAATCCGGCTTTTATTGATGTAACCTACCACCGGGAAGAGTATGTCTACCAGGAAATGGGTAACGGTATGTTGAAGAAGCGTGTTACTCGAAAGCGACCCGGCACCGTCGGTATCTGTGCGGCTATTCAGAATCGCTACAATGTAGATACCGTGCCCCACGTCATCTGCGGCGGATTTTCGCAAGAAGACACCGAAAACATGCTGATTGACCTGGATTTTCTGGGTATTCAAAACGTGCTGGTGCTGCGGGGCGACCCCATCAAGAGCGAGTCCGGATTTGTACCTCACCCCGAAGGTCACTGCTACGCTAACGAGTTGATTGGGCAAATTGCGGGTATGAACCAGGGCAACTATCTGTACGAAGAAGCTTCGGCTACTCCCACCAACTTTTGTATTGGGGCGGCGGGCTACCCCGAAAAGCACTTTGAGTCGCCTAACCTGGGCACTGACTTGCAGTACTTAAAGCAGAAAATAGCCGCAGGTGCTGAGTTCATTGTTACCCAAATGTTCTTTGACAATCAGGTATATTTTAATTTTGTGAAACTATGCCGCAATAACGGAATCGATGTACCAATTATCCCCGGACTAAAACCATTAGCGACAGTTAACCACCTTACTGCGCTGCCCAAATATTTCTTTTTAGATATTCCCGAAGCCCTACGGAAAGAAGTATCCAAATGTAAGGATAATAAACAAGCCCGCGAAGTAGGTATTGAATGGTGCATCCAGCAGTGCCTCGAACTCAAGGAGGCGGGTGTTCCTTGTTTGCACTTTTATACCATGAGTAAGTCCGAGATGGTACGCCGAGTGGCCGAACAAGTGTTTTAAAGAAGCCACTCCGTTCCCTATTAATTTAGTTAATTATTCTTATTGGTCTACTTTGTGTCTGATATACTTCTCCGGTTGATAATTTTACATCTACTCTAACGTGGTATTCCTCGTTCAGATCAGGTGCTTTCTTTAGGGCCAACCCTAGTTGATCATATTTAATTAGAGCAGTATCCAGTGCTAAGTATTCGTTCAGATCAGTAGATTCATCAAAAAACTGGACTTCCAACAAATCATTAATCGTATCGCCCGCCCGATGTTGTTCATCAAAATCATTCAGCGTAATAACCGTTAAATCGTCCAGCCTTTCGTCTTGAGAACCAAAATAACCGTCTTCAATGCAAGAGCAGGCGAAAGCTGAGTTTATTAAAGAAAACGATTGTTTGGGCGTAGCTGCTAAATCGTCGCCGTAGTATTCCACTTGGTAATCAACGGATAGATATCTATAATCTGCAAAGCGAACAGACTCTTCCTCTTCTATTAACCGTATACACCGACTACAATCTTCTCTTGTCTGGTAGTTCACTAGCTCTACGCCCTGAATGTCAAAATAATCACCTTGAAAGGGCGGGCAGCCACAATCATCCGGATTGCAAAACTGAAATGTAAACCCTACTACCAAAAAAATGGTGAGGG
>NZ_JBARYM010000068.1:0-6787 GCF_049647865.1 Tunicatimonas sp.
TCGTATCTACTGGTGGCTCTCAATAAAGTGCTGAACATCTTCCTGGGTTCCCATAATGAAGAGTAGGTCGCCCTCTTCAATCTCAGTGTCTGAACTAGGTACTCCAACAAAATACTTAGGTTGATCATGATTGTCGCTACGCTTAATTGTGATTAAATTCAGGTTGAACTTGCGACGTAGGTCAATTTGTACTAAAGTTTTGCCGGCTAGCTTAGCTGGGGCCTCTATTTCTATAATTTCGTACTCTTCTGACAACGAAAGAAAAGAGCGGATATTAGGCTGAAGCAGCGATTTGGCTACCGATTCACCGATTTTTTTCTCCGGTGAAAGGATCTCGGTTATTCCCAATTTAGTTAAGATCGTGTGCTGCTGTTCGTTGGCGGCTCGAGTAATTATTCTTTTAACGCCAAGTTCCTGTAGCACCACGGTAGTTAGTAACAGAGCCTCGAAATCTTCTCCTATCGTTACCACTGCGGCATCTACTCGATGAATATCCTGGGCTTGTAGTGCCTTACTATCAGTGGCATCCATGGCTACAGTGTGAGCTACCTGATCCTTTATTTGTTCTACTAGATCTATATTCTGATCTACCGCAATCACCTGTGCTCCGCGCTCAGCTAAGGTGCGAGCAATGGAGTGGCCGAGTTGTCCTAAACCGATTACCGCAAATCGCTGACTCACGATAGCTTAGTTTTAAGGTACGCTACTAGTACTTCAGCGGTAGTAGGGCACTCACCTTCGGCATACTCTTGGTTATTAGGAAAAATAAGATCAGCCTCGTGCTTGTGGGGTTCAATATACTTTTCGTAGGCAGGCACTACGTGTCGGGTGTATTTGTACACCACATCATCCGCTTTAAAGCCACGTTCGGCGGTATCTCGCTTCATGCGTCGGTGAAATTTTAGATGTTCGCGCGCTTCAATGAAAACTTTAAGATCGAGCAGTCGAACTACTTCCGGAAAATGAAAAACGAAGATGCCTTCTACCAAGATAATTGGGGCTGGCTTTAACTCAAGCATGGATGGTACAGCGGCCGGATTGTTGAACGTATATTCCTTCCGCCGAACAGTGTTTCCGGCTTTTAGCTGCTCCAAATCATAGGCAAACTCCTTTTCTTCTATTAGCGATGGCACATCAAAGTTAGTGATACGATTTTCGAGCGGATCATGAATAGAGAGATCTTTGTAGTAATTATCCTGAGAAACAAGGCTACTATATTCGTCGCCTAGCAGATGTCGTACCCAATGTAAGAACTGGGTTTTGCCCGACCCACTTCCACCCGTAATTCCTACCACGTAAGGTGCGTTAGTCATGTTACTTTAGTAGTTTTTTAGAAAATTAACCAGTTGCTGGACTGCTCGACTGCGATGGCTAATCCGGTTCTTTTCTTCTAAAGACATTTCAGCGAAGCTTTGTTGGTAGCCTTGGGGAATAAAAATAGGATCGTAGCCAAAACCCTGCTTTCCGGAAGGTTGCTGAGCGATGCTCCCGGCCACGGCTCCCTCGAAGGTGTGTAATTTTCCGTCTAACATTAGCGCGATAACGGTGCGGAACTGAGCTTGGCGATCATCAGTATTCTGAAGTTTATCCAGCACCTTTTGCATGTTGGCCTGACTGCTTCGCTGCGGGCCAGCGTAATGAGCGGAGTGAACACCGGGTTCACCTTGTAGTGTTTCAATTTCCAGCCCGGTATCATCGGCGAAGCAATCCACTTGATAGTGCTGATGCACAAAGTCTGCTTTCTGCTGAGCATTTCCTTCTAAAGTAGCCTGCGTTTCGGGAAGTTCTTCGGTGCAGCCAATATCCTGCAAACTGATGATATCAAACCTTCCGCCCAACGTATGCTGCACCTCCGTAATTTTGTGAGCATTATTCGTGGCAAAGCAGAGTTTCATAGCTAGTTTACTGTCACTACTTCAATATCGAATCGTAGGGGTGAAAAAGGCGGTATCGTACTACCAATACTCGAGTTAATTAATTGTTGATCAAATAAATCATCGATGATTTCTGCCGGAAATGCTAACTGACTCTCTTCGTATGCTTGAGACGACGGCATCAGAACAATGCCTTTTTCGCCTAATTTCATTTGAGATGTGCCAATTTCAAATCCGGGAATCACTCGGTTTCCACCGATTGTGAAAGGAAGAGGAGCATCA
The DNA here is from genome assembly GCF_049647865.1 of Tunicatimonas sp. Classification (NCBI taxonomy): domain Bacteria; kingdom Pseudomonadati; phylum Bacteroidota; class Cytophagia; order Cytophagales; family Catalimonadaceae; genus Tunicatimonas; species Tunicatimonas sp. Next base: position 2,157 of record NZ_JBARYM010000068.1, read on the forward strand.
GCATTTACGTTACTGTCAAACTCGGTTCCGTCTAGTAGTGTACCAGTGTAGCGTACTTCTACACTGCTTCCATCGTTTATTTCAGCACCATCAGCAGCACCTTCCTCTGTGCGGATGTAGTAAACACCTTGAGAAAGGCTATCAGCATCAGCCAAGCCATTTTGTTCAATGTAGGTTTTTATCTGCTCATCTTCTTCAGCGCGTAGTTCAGCAGTAGTAATAATATCTACCAATTGAATTCGGGCTCGCACAATGATATCTTCAGTAATAGTGGTACCCATTGAATAACCTAAATACGAGGCAGCAGTGGGCAGGTAGAATTCATATTCTTCGCCAGTACGCATGTTCGCAATAGAAATATCCAGTACTGGTAAAATTAGGTTGTTTGTACCAAATACGTAAGTAACCGGCGGCACACTATCTGAAGCCAAACGTTGGTCTACCGGGGTGCCATCTAATGAGGCAATCTGATAGTAGATACGGATAATATTGCCTTGAGACGGAGCATCGCCATTAGGGTTCTCAGTAAGTACCTCATAATAAATTTCACCATCGCGGGTAGCGTTGATGTTGTTATCGGCCAGATAATCTTCTATAGTTTGCTGTTGCTCTCGTAGCAATTCCTCACCCCGACCTTCGCCAGCATCGTCTGAGTCGTCCGAGCAACTCCAATACCCAATCATGGTTCCAATGAGGAACCATCCTAGTAGCTTCTTCATACTTCTATAGCTTATGTCTGCTAACTATTGTTTGACGTCTACTAATTCTACATCAAAGATGAGAACAGAATTGGGGGCAATAGGACCCGTGCTTTGCGGACCGTACGCCAATGACGAGGGAACGTACAGTGTAGCCTTAGCTCCCTTATTGAGTAAAGCAATCCCTTCGTGCCAACCCTGAATCAGTTGACTCTGCCCGAGTGCAAACCCGAGTGGGTCACCTCGGTCGTAAGAAGCATCAAACTCAGTACCATCCAGAAACTTCCCTCGGTAGTGAACAAATACAGAGTCACCCACGGAAGGCTGTACTCCACTTCCTTCTTCCGTGATGACGTAGCGCAAGCCAGAATCAGTAGTTTGAGCATCAATGCTATTTTCAGCTAAGTAGTCATTAATAATGAGACTATCAGCACTCAGTTGCTCGGTTTGCTGGGCCATCATGTCTTCTTGTTGCTTGCGCATCTGCTCCATCTGATAGGCCTGAAAATCTTCCGGTGACATTACATCTTCCACGCCAATCTGAAAGGTAATTGGTGCTTCAGCCTCAATGCCCGGGGGAATTTGAGCCTGAAATGTTTTCACAAATAGCTCTTCAGCAGAGACCTGAAAATGAGTGCTATCTCCTTTTTTTAACATGCCGAAGGCTTCAAAAACTAAGTTAGCAGTATCGCTGACAAATTGTACCGGAATAGGGTCGGTCATGCCTTCAGGCGGAAACAGCAATGAATCGTCTTTTAAATACTTCATATACATCAATATAAAGTCGCCGCTGTCGGGTTCGGTACCTTCTCCTTCAGATAGATACTTGATTTTTAGACCCGACGAGGTAGTTTCGTAACCATCTTCTCCGGTTTGACTACAAGCCGAAAAACCTAATAGAACACCTATGCAGGCGTATGCGATATTAATAAATGAAATTCTCATGTTATGTGTAATGCTTTTTGCTGTAATTGATTATGATATAACTGGTCTTTATACTGTGGGAGTAGTTTTAAAAACTTCTGGAGGGTGTCTTCTAGTGAAAGATCGGATACTCCCCCAGCCGCATTTTTGTGCCCTCCGCCCCCAAAATGCTCGGCAGCCAAATCGTTAACGGCAAAATCGCCTACCGAACGGAATGATAGTTTTACAACATCGTTGCGGTCAATAATAATTGCTGCCATCGTGATGCCTTTTATAGATAGTGCGTAGTTCACCAATCCTTCGGTATCACCCTGCCGCGACTTAAACTTTCGTAAGTCTTCGGAGGTAATTGCAAAATAAGCCGTCTTGTATTCATCCATCACCACCAACTTCTGGTTGAGGGAATAGCCGATAAAACGTAACCGATCTACTGAGTTATTATCGTAAACTAGCTTACTCACTTTGGAAGCATTGGCACCCAAACCGATAAGATCAGCTACTACCTGATGCACATGTTGCGTAGTATTAGGATGACGGAATGAACCAGTGTCGGTCATGATACCAGCGTACAGGCACTCAGCCATATCTGGGTCAATTTTATCACGTTCACCCAATTGGTCAATAATTTGGTAAACTATCTCGCAGGTAGCTGCTGCTTCGGTATCCCAAAACTCAATACTAGCAAAATCTTCTCTGCCGTGGTGGTGATCAATTAGTACTTTAGTAGCTGTCGCCTGCCGAATAGGTTCTTCCATTGTATCAATGCGGTTGAGCGAACAGAAGTCTACGCAGATAATAAGATCAGCTTCGGCTATACACCGATCGGCCTTCGGACGGTGTGTTTTGTCGCAAAAGAGAAGCACATCAGCGTGCCCCTTCATCCAATGCAGAAATTCGGGATAATCAGTAGGGGAAATTACTTGAACTTGATGGCGCTGTTTTTTTAAGTACAGTGCTAACCCTAATGCCGAACCCAACGCATCAGCATCGGGATTCTGGTGAGGGATAATGACTACTTTCTTAGGTGAATGTAGTGATTCTTTAAGAGCGTTAATATCTTGCATTCTATCAAGTCAGGTAGTACGCTGAGTCAGAAACCTGGCATGCGATACCTTTAAACGGATCACAAAAGTGAGGATATTAAATTAAAAACCAAATTGTCCTAACACGTTTCTTCTTTGGCACGGGCAGACTAAAATTTGGTGTTAAAATAAGTAACTCACTTATATTCAAGTATTTGTATTATTCTGCCTTATGTCAATTGACCATATTATACAACAAGTAGCAAAATTTAGTTCACTACTTTTGGCTACCAAATTAGACGGTAGGAGGGTGTTGGTTAAATGAACTTAACCCGTATCTTTATGTTACCTACATAAGCTTTTGTTGCATACATAAATTTTACTATGAATACTACGCAAACACATTCCCAGAATGTGCATATCTACTTAGAATCTAATCCAAACCCGAATTCTCTTAAGTTTGTAACTAACTTTATGTTGTTACCTGAGGGCGAGAGTTATGATTTTCCGGATGCGGAGAGTGCTGAACACGCTCCGTTAGCAAAAGAACTCTTCGACTTAGCGCACGTAACGCGTGTGTTTTATATGAGTAATTTTGTGACAGTTACTAAGAGTGATCAGGCAGAGTGGGCTGAAATTCAGGAACCAATTAAACAGCATATTAAGCAACATTTAGAGGCTGGTAAGCCAATTCTGACTCCTGAGGCATTAGTGGAAAAAGATGCTGATGAAGATGATGAAACCATTATCAAAATTAAAAGCATTTTAGATGAGTACATTCGCCCGGCTGTAGAGCAGGATGGTGGAGCCATTAGCTTTCATTCTTTTCAAGAAGGTACGGTTAAGGTATTATTACAGGGCGCGTGTAGTGGTTGCCCGTCTTCCACCATTACGCTGAAAGCTGGTATTGAAAACCTGCTAAAAACAATGGTTCCTGAAGTACAAGGAGTGGAGGCAGAGGGCGTGTAAGTGCCTTAGAAGAGGATAAAAAACCCATATATTACTACCAACAGTAGCAGTAACAAGCCATAAATCTGTAATACTTTTTTTCGATTCGTTACAGGCAACCACCATAGGGCGTACCAAGGACGGAATAAGCCGAACAACGTAAGCAGCGCTACTGCAATAATACTGTAGAAAAGTATATCCATAAACTAAAAAAGCTCCTATATGGAGCTTTTTTTATTTAATAGACTGAATAACGTTTATAGCGAACGCTTCACTTCTTTCTCTTCAAAGCCTTCTATTACGTCGCCAACTTTAATATCGTTGAAGTTCTTAATGCTAATACCACACTCAAAACCGGTGCGTACTTCGCTTACGTCGTCTTTTTCACGCTTTAGCTGGTTAATTTCACCAGTATAGGCTACAATACCATCTCGAACCAGACGGATTCGATTATTACGCTTAACGGTTCCATCGGTTACATAACAGCCCGCTACCGTACCCACTCGTGATATTTTAAATACCTGTCGTACCTCTATATTACCCGTAATTACTTCTTCAACGGTAGGAGCAAGCATACCTTCCATCGCATCTCTTACTTCGTTAATGGCATCGTAGATAATAGAGTACAATCGAATTTCAATCTCCTCTTTCTCAGCCAATCCTCGGGCACTATTAGAAGGCCGAACTTGGAAACCGACGATAATCGCATCCGAAGCCGAAGCTAGCAGCACATCCGACTCAGAAATCTGCCCCACTGCTTTATGAATAATATTCACCTGAACTTCTTCAGTAGAAAGTTTGAGTAGCGAATCGGATAAAGCCTCTACCGAACCATCAACGTCACCCTTCCCAATTACGTTTAGTTCACGGAATGATCCAATCGCTAAGCGACGACCAATTTCATCTAGCGTAATATGCTTTTTGGTGCGTAGTGACTGGTCGCGCTGGATTTGCTCTCGCTTGGTAGCAATCTCCCGAGCTTCCCGATCAGTTTCCATCACGTTAAATTTGTCACCCGCTTGTGGAGCTCCATCCAAAC
>NZ_JBARYM010000069.1:0-5468 GCF_049647865.1 Tunicatimonas sp.
GGATGGTGACTGGCGAACGCATTGGACCCATTGGGGAGGTTGCTCCGTACATTAGCTGGGCTTACCGAGAAGTTGAAAAAGCCACGGGGGTCACGTTTGGCAAACCCTTCTTAGAGGGGGTGCTCAAAGAAGGAACGACGATCTTTAATTCTATACCTCTAGCCAATGCTCTAACGGTTTTTAAGTCATACCATGCAGATCAATCCGTTCAATTCGCTTCCGCTCTTCAGAAGGCAGTTTATTACGATGGTTTGGCTCCCGAAGACATTGCTGCTTACGGGCCACTAGCCGAAGAATTTGGAATAGACGGACACACGTTTACCCAACAGATGGAAGAAGAGAAATTCGTGACTCGAACCCGGCAGGAGTTTCGCCGAGTGCAGGAACTTGGCGTGCAGGGCTTTCCGACTATGGTGGCCGAAGTAGACAGTGCGCATTATCCGCTGGTTCGGGGCTACGCTTCCTTATCTACCTTAGAAAATCAACTATCAGCTATATCGCAAGAAATTTAAACCTTATATCTCTTATGAAAACGATTGCACTTTTTGGCGGTACCGGACAAACCGGACAAGAATTTCTAAAACAAGCCTTACAACAAGGGTACAGCATCAAAGCACTGGTACGCACCCCCGCTAAGGTAACGGAAACCTCTCCTAACCTAGAACTGATTGTTGGTGACGTACTGAACGCGGAAGACGTAAAACGAACGGTCGCCGGTACTGATCTGGTAGTGAGCTTATTTGGTCACGTAAAAGGGTCGCCGGAATGGTTACAAACCAACGGAACGGAGAATATTTTAGCCGCTATGCGCGAGCATCAGGTTCCCCGAATTATTTCACTCTCGGGGGGTGGGTTGCCCTACGAGAAGGATCAGCCCAAGTTTCCGGATAAAGCCATTCGGTTCATTATGAAAATTGCCGTGCCTAAAGTCCTAAACGATGCTATCCGGCACGCCGAAGTGCTAAAAAGTAGCGGCGTAGACTGGACCATTGTACGCGGACCTCGTCTTACCAATGAGCCTAAAAAAGGGGACTACCGCATTGGCTGGGTAGGCGTAAATGCCGGAACGAAAGTAGGCCGCGCCGACTTAGCGGATTTTGTGGTACGCTTGGTAGAGAATACCGAATACGACGGACAAATGCCCTTCGTCAGTTACTAAAGGAGCTGATCGCGATGATCGCGAACAAACTGCTCAAAAGTGAATGGAACCTGCTTGGTAATTTGCTGCACACTATCGCTAATAGGGGGTGGGCTGCTAAACCGCGGCAGGTAATGTAGCATAATCATGACTAATGCCATAGGAGTAGCTACATCCTGCCTTTTCTTTGTAATAAAGAACTTCACCAAGTTAGGAGATTCGTAACGAATAGGTGTTTCCAGTCCCTTCGCGAGCATTCGGGCCATTTCGCCGAAACTTAATAGCTCCTGATTGGTAAGATTGTAGGCTTTATGTTGATGTTGTTCTGGATGCAAAATTGCTTCCGCCGCTACCCGACCAATGTCCCGTACGTCAATAACGGTGAATTTAGCTTTTCCGGCGGGCAAAAATACGCGATGATTTTCTACCAAGTCTTTCCTTAGCGTGGTCAGGAAATTCTGCATGAAGTAAGCGGGTCGCAAAAAGGTGTAAGTAATTCCGCTCGGCTTAATGAGTTCTTCAATGGTATGGTGGGGAATAACCGAATTGGTATCTGCTCCCTGCACCGAAAGAAAAATAATATGCTTGACCTGTTGGGTTTGGGCGGCGGAGATAATTGGTTCAAAGTACTTTTTAGCCTGGGATATTTGGGGCGGTCGCAGCAAAAAAAGCGCGTCTACCTGCTGTAGTGCTGGTTCAAAGCTACTGGAGTCTTCAAAATCAAAGCGGATCTCTTGAACGATTTCGTTATTTCGAAAATCGCCTAACTTTCGTACGCCCGCTACTATCGCAACTTGGTCGGTATGTGGTTGCAGACTGCGGATCACCTCCCCACCAACGGTTCCGGTAGCTCCGGTAACTAAAACTCGTTTCAAGGAAGTAATATGCTAAAGTTCTGCCGCCATAATATTGCGGTACTCAATACTCATATCGCGCTTCGGATGCAGCTGTATGCCAATAGGACCTTCTTCACTAGCGTTCTCAGAAGTGTAGTTCATCACTTCCTCGCCGTTGAGCCAAACAGTATATTTGTTATCGATAGCCTGAACTTTCATGGTATTCCAGTCGTCCATCTTTAGCAGTTCCGACACTCCTTCGGCTTCCACTGGGTAGCCCTTACCCGGAATATAGGGCGAACCGGTCATATCCCGCTTTAGTGAACCTGATTCGCCAATTTGAATCTGCTGACTGTCGTCGCGTAGAAAAAAACCGGAGTCAACAGTTCCGTCGCCCATTTTAAATTCGGCTTGTACTACAAAATCTTCGTACTCTTTCTTCGTCCATAAAATCGATCCGGTTTGGTCAGGACCACTCTTTACTTTCAGGATGCCATCTTCTACCGACCACCAGATGTTATTTTCCGGCTCCACCCAGCCCTTCAGGTTTTTGCCGTTAAAAATCTTCTTCATCTTCGGGTCATCTGCCTGAATAAAAAGTGCAGACACAATTAGTAGTGCAAACAGCGGAAATAGTCTTCTAGTCATAGGTTAGATATATTTAAAATTGCTTATTGATTACTCTTGTCTAAACCTCTAATTTACGATAATTCTGGCAATTATTCGGATTTCTTCTAACTAGTATCCGCAGCTTTCCTGGTATAGGATAGGCTAAGAAGCCCTTCCAAATATTGGTCACACTACCAGAATTAGGATAGTTTACGTACTTTGAGTAGCCATTTTACATTAATCCATTATGCTCTCGCTACTACAACGCTTCTCTGCCGTACCGACTATTCTGGTTATACTATTATTCCAATGTCAGCCCTCTCCCAAAGCAACTGACTTATCAATTACACTGGCTGATACTGAGTCCATTCCGGGACGAACTGAGTACCTAAATTCACCCTTCGTTACGGCGGGCGATCGGGTGTATATGGTTGGGCACCAAAACGGGCAGTTTCCGGATTTGGGATGGCACGTAGCCGGAGAAATGGGTGGCATCTGGGATCACCCGATTAAACTCATGGATGGCTTTACGGCATCAATTACTAGTAACGGTCAGTCATTCTGCTTGGCTGAAGCTGATACATTTATCAATTATCCTTTTGCCAATCGTCACATCTACCATTCTACTCCGGCTAATCTGCGCGTAGAGCGGTTTCAGTTTGTGCCCGATGGTAAGGAAGCCGTAGTCGTGCAGTTTACATTTACCAACCTAAGCGAATCAGCGCAAACAATAACGTTTGACTTTACTGGCTACGCCGATTTACGACCCGTTTGGTTAGGCGAGCGCACCGGTATGCAAGACACTACCGACGTAGCTACCTGGAATGAGGTCATCAACGGATGGGTAGCAAAAGATAGTTTAAATGAATGGTATACGCTGTTTGGCTCTCAGGTGGCTTCACAATCGCACACTTTGCAACAAAGCGAACACTGCGAGTATCGACCTAAAGGGCAGGGCGTAGCCGCTTCCGTACGTTATTCCTTAGATATTCCCGCCCGGGGCGAGGTTCATTTGCCGAGTATTATTGCTGGATCTTATCAGTCGCAAGAAGATGCCGAGGCTACTTACTTGGAAGTACAGCAGCAGGCTGTACTGTTATTACAATCAAAAAAAGAACGCTACCAAACCATTGCCGAAAAATCTAAACTCACCATTCCCGATAAAGACTTAGAACAGGCCTTCCGCTGGGTGAAGTACAACACTGATTGGCTCATTCGCGATGTGCCAGAGACGGGGCGGGGCATCTCCGCTGGTATTCCTGATTATCCCTGGTGGTTTGGGGTGGATAGCGAGTACACTCTACAAGGAGCACTAATGACTGGACAAATAGACTTAGTGTATAGCACCATCGATTTACTCCATCAAATCTCAGAAGAAACTAACGGCAACGGACGAATTGTGCATGAAGTATCTACCAACGGAGCGGTATACAACCCGGGTAATATCAACGAAACTCCGCAGTTTGCCTCGCTGGTTTGGAAGGTGTTCGAATGGACTGGTGACCGAAGTTTTCTGGAGAAATTCTATCCGGTAGTACAGAAAGGGCTAGCCTGGCTGATGCAAGAGCGCGATGCCGACGGAAACCTACTGCCCGATGGCTTCGGGATGATGGAAATTCACGGACTGGATAGCGAGATGATCGATGTGGCGGTGTATACTCAACAGGCTTTCGCCGATGCGGCTAACATGGCGAAGGTGCTGAACGACGAAACTACGGCTCGGCAGTACAACCAAACCGCGGAACAACTTCGTCAGAAAATTAATACTGACTTTTGGGTAGCTGAAGCCAATTCCTATGCCGATTTTATTAGTACCACTGAGCAAGCCCTTCATCTAATTGACGATGCTATCATCCGGGCTGATACGCTGAATAAACCCTGGGCGGTAGAGGAACTGAAGCGGACAAAAGCTCAAATCGCTAACTATCCGCCCGAGCAGAAGCAAGGCTTTGTGGTGCATCATAACTGGGTAGTAAACACCCCTATGGAAATGGGAATTGCCGATTCAGCTAAAGCCCAGGCCGCCCTCAAAACCGGAAGCCAATTCGTAAACCCGTTCGGGGTCTTTGTCACGGGTATTGATCGAGATGAAACCGCCGGTCAGGATGCTGGATCGTTTACGCTCAATAAGAAGGTTTTCTCCTACACTGGTGCCGTGATGACGCTGCCCACCGGAGTGCAGGCTATTGCTGAAAACAACTATGCTAACCCCGATGCCGCGCTGGATTATCTGCAACGGATGACTCGCACCTTCGGCTTTGCCCTACCCGGCTCCATCTACGAAGTATCCCCTGACTACGGGATGATGACCCAGGCCTGGAATCTGTACAGTTACGCCGTACCCATTGTCCAGCAGTTCTTTGGCATTCGTCCGCGGGCTTACGAGCAAACCGTTCGCATCCAATCCCAGATGCCTTCCGCCTGGTCGCAAGCCCAGCTAGAAAACGTAGTTATTGGGGACAATCAACTGAATGTATCTTACACTCAACAGGAAGCAGGACTACAACTTGAAATCAATCAGCATAAGTCTTGGGAATTAGAACTAGCCTTCCCTGCTGGGAAGTATACTCAGTGGCAACTCAACGGGCAAGAGGTACAGCCTGCCTTAGTGGATAATTATGATGTGGTTACTACTCGTGAAGGAGAAATTTTACTGGAAGTAGAAAGATAGATTCTCTCACGCAAAAAATATTTCCAAGGGTATGTTCAAGTATTCGTGCAGTGCCTTAATTTCATTCACAGTAGGCTTCCGCTTTCGGTTCATGATTTCAGAAACTCTACTTTTAGGTCCGACAGTAGGCACCAAATCTTGCTGGATCATTCCTCGCTCCTCTAGTGCTACTTGAATAGCATCAACCGGATCAATAGTGGGAGTAGGGTAGTGT
>NZ_JBARYM010000070.1:0-5334 GCF_049647865.1 Tunicatimonas sp.
TCAAATTCCTCATCACGATTACGCCACTCCTTTTCTCCGTCGGTAGTGAGAAAATCAGTCCAGCGAGAGAGCATATTGCCCGCTAGATGGTTGACAATGACGGCAATAGACTTATTATCCGGATTAGGTTCCCAGAAAAGCTCAGCTTCGGTAAGTTGAGCGAAGGTTTTATCGCCCAGCGAGCGATAGTAAGCAAACTGCTTCTTTACACTTTCCAAATAGTTTTCTATCATAGCATGATCTTTTAAGCAGATTTGAAACTAGAACTGCTGCACAGCATGGGTGCGTAGCAGAAATACAATCTACATTATCTCCTTCCGTCCTAAAACAAACTCAGCACCCCGTGGGCAATTCGCTTCTCGTGATCAAGCAACCACTTCTTACGCCACATGCCACCGTTGTAGCCGGTGAGGTTACCACTGGCCCCGATAATGCGGTGGCAAGGAATTATAATCGCAATCTGGTTCTTCCCATTGGCTAAGCCTACCGCCCGGCTGCTCTTCGTACTTCCAATCTGCTGAGCCAACTTGCCGTAAGTGCGGGTTTCACCAAACGGAATCTTTAGGAGTTCTTGCCACACAGTTTGCTGAAAAGATGTTCCTTCTTGCTGAAATTGTAATCCAAAGGTGCGCCGCCACCCAGCGAAGTATTCATCCAAGTGCAAAGCGCAGCGCCGAAGTAAAGGGGGAGCTTCACTAGCTGGTATTGCTTTGTCTGCCAGTTCGCTATGCAGATCAGCGTAGCGAATTCCGCTAATAAACGAATCATTACCGCTGATTAGTAATTCGCCCAAAGGCGATGAGTGCGCAATAGTGAAGGTACGCATAGCATTACACGTGCTGTTGGTAAGCGTCTATAATTTGGGTAAGAAATTCGCTCTGATCCATACTCCAGTATCGGTTCGAGAATATCTCTACTTCGATCATTCGCTTAAATCCCGCTTCTTCTACCCACTTCCGAATTTGCGGTACATCAATACAGCCTTCACCCATCAAGCCCCGATCCAGCAAAAAATCTTCAGTGGGTACTCGCCAATCGCACACGTGGAAGGCCGAAAGGTTACCGTTGCGTCCGCAGCGCATAATCTCGGATTGTAGTGCTTCGTCCCACCACAAATGATACACATCGGCAGCAATGCCTACCCAGGGGGAGTCGATTGCCTCGGCCATATCGTTGGCTTGCCCTAGCGTGTTCACCGCCGAGCGGGTGTCGGCGTACATAGGGTGCAGCGGCTCAATGGTTACTTGCACTTGATTAGCTTCAGCGTGAGGTAAAATCGCTTCAATCCCTTCCTGAATCTGCTGGCGCGAGGTGGTTAGCAACTGACCTGGTTCAGCGCCGCAAACCAGTACCACCATCGGGGCACCTAACTCGGCGGCTTCGTCAATCGCTCGTTTATTATCATCAGTTGCTGCCTGTCGTTTTTCGGCACTAGTAGCAGGAAAGAAACCTCCTCGGCAGAGCGAGACAATATCCAGGCCGTGGTTACGCAGGCGATCACCCGTTTGAGCAATGTTGCGACCTTCTAGCGCATCGCGCCATACGGTAATTCCCTGAACGCCAGCTTCAGCAAAGCGTTCGGATGATTCTTCAATACTCCAGGGTTTGGTAGTGATTGTATGAATGCAGAGTTGAGCGAGGTCTTTCACAGCAATAATAGATTAGTCGATAAATAGCGACTAAAATTACGAAAGGAAATTACTTACTCCAGCATTCCACTCGGTTTTCTTGCCCTACCCGGAGATAGAATAAGCGTGAGCCGGAATTTCACCTAAGCCTTTCATCATTTTAACGTGAGAGGCCAGCGCATCGCGAAAGCGAGTCTTCTCGTGGTATGGCAACTGAAACTCCTGCGCCGTTTGCTGCACAATGGGAGCAATAGCTTCGTAGTGGACGTGGCAAATGTTCGGAAACAAATGATGCTCCACCTGAAAGTTAAGCCCGCCTACGTACCAATTCAGAAAACGGTTGTTTCGCGCAAAATTGGCCGTTGTTTCTAACTGGTGAATAGCCCAAGCATTTTCAATATTACCTTCATCATTGGGTAGCGGCTGTTCCACTTCCTCTACAATGTGGGCCAATTGAAATACCAGGGTAAGGATATATCCGGCTGTAAAGTGCATGGCCAGCATCCCGATAATTACCTGCCACCATAACAGCGGAGTAATTAACATTGGCAGAGCTACTGTGAAAAAGAGATATAAAACCTTAGTGAAAATAAGTTTCCACAGTTCGCTAGTAAAATGCGATTTTTGCCGCTCTACCATTCCGATCTTATTGTAGTTCAGCAGCTTAATTAAATCGCTAATAATGAAGAATAAGGTATTAAAACCGTACAAAAAGAATACATATACATACTGGTAGCGGTGTATCCACTGCAACGGAGCATGCTTTGATAGCCGGATGACCAGCTTCGTACGAATGTCGTCGTCCAATCCATGAATATTGGTGTAGGTATGGTGCAATACATTATGTTGTATCTTCCAGACCACTGGGTTAGCTCCAATAAAATAGGTAATGTACCCTACCCAACGATTAACGGTGGCACTGCGGGAATAGGAACCGTGCAAGGCATCGTGCATCACTGACATGCCAATTCCTGCCATGGCTACGCCCATAACCACAGCGAACAGCAATAACCACCAAGCACTTATTGATAAGGTAAGTATGGCTACGTAAGCCCCTAGATAGAGTGCGGTAAGAATAACGGTTTTGGCTATCATCTTCCGATTGCCGTAGTGAGAGATGTCTTTATCCTTAAAATACTGATTAACTCGCTTACGCAAAGTGGAGGAAAAGGCTGACCGATCTGTATCGACAAACCGTGTTTGGTAGTTCATATGTATTCTTTTAATAGATGTACTTCTTTACTTACCATCAAAAAGAGAAGCCGAGAATTGAAGTATGCTATCCACTACGGTAAGCTTCTGGTGTCGGGGGTAAGGAAAAGCAAAATTATTGCCCCTCTACTACATATTGTTTCCGTAGAATGTTCATGGGCACGGCAAAATAGTATAAAAATCTGATTTACTGTGTACTCTGTACCAAAAACAGGTGGCATCTTCTAGTTTTGAACTTACTAGAGACAACTATTGATACGCAACAGGTAAGTTAGCGAATAGACTTAGGTAAGCGAAAATTTCTGTGAAGTAGATTTTAGCGAACCTTCTCAACAAGAGCTACTGCGTGGGTAGCCACACCTTCCTTCCGACCAACAAAACCCATCTTTTCAGAGGTGGTTGCTTTGATCGATATAGCTGATTGCTCCACTTGCATCACTTCAGCCATCATGGCCTTCATAGCAGGAATATGCGGATTTACTTTGGGAGCCTCTAGGCAGACAGTAGCATCGATATTGCCTAACTCGTAACCTTCTTTTCGGAGCAGTTGCATTACCTCTTTTAATAAAATCTTGCTGTCAACCCCTTTGTACTTAGGGTCAGTATCCGGAAAGTGAAAGCCGATATCGCGCAGGTTAGCTGCACCTAGCAAGGCATCGCAAATGGCGTGAATGAGCACGTCAGCATCTGAATGTCCCTTCGCTCCGTGGGTATGTTCCAAACGAATGCCGCCTAACCAAAACTCACGCCCGGCTTCCAATTGATGCACATCGTAGCCGTAGCCAATTCTAATGTTCATAAGATAATTAATAGTTGATAATGGGTAGTTGACAGTTTGTAAGTGCTTGTAAATCAGTATTATAGTTTGAATATAACGTATAGTTTTGAGATCGAGCTAGTATAAATGCAATGATACAAAAAGTAACTCATTCAAGCTGGTTTTGCTTGAGGTGAAGGTTAAAAGCATATCTTACATACATTTATATCTTTTGCTATTTTCTATTGTTCGCTGTTAATTGCATCCGTCTTAGGCGGACATATTGTTCACTATTTTCTATGTCAAGCACTATTCAGTACCAGTACGAACCCGATCATCTCCAGAACTCTGAGCCTACCAAGTATCGGGCTGAGGACTTGACTCCCGAGCAGATGGTGATTAACATTGGGCCGCAGCATCCTTCTACCCACGGAGTATTGCGGCTGGAAGTAGTGACGGAAGGAGAGATTGTTGTAGACGTAGTGCCACACTTGGGCTACCTGCACCGTTGCTTTGAGAAACACGCCGAATCATTGCCCTACAACCAAATTATCCCCTACGTAGACCGGATGGATTACTTGGCGTCTATGAACTCTGAGCACGCTTATGCCATGGGAGTGGAGCGAATGCTAGGCATTCAGGATCAGATACCACCTCGAGTAGAGTATATCCGGGTATTGGTCGCTGAACTGAATCGTTTGGCTTCGCACTTTTTAGCGATTGGTACCTACGCCATGGATATTGGTGCCTACACTCCTTTTCTATGGATGATGCGCGACCGCGAGCACATTCAGCGAATGCTGGAGTGGGTTTGCGGTGCCCGAATGCTCTACAACTACATTTGGATTGGCGGATTGTTCTATGACCTACCCGTCGGCTTTGAGAAACGCTGCCAGGAGTTAGTTGCCTATCTACTGCCTAAACTAAGTGAATTGGAAAGCCTAGTAGTTGATAACAAGATTTTTGTAGAGCGTACCGCCAACGTAGGAGTGCTTCCGCTAGACTTAGCTATCAACTACGGAGTTTCCGGACCCATGCTGCGGGCATCGGGGCTGCGCTACGATCTGCGCCGAGTAGATAGTTACTCAGTTTATCCGGAACTGGATTTTGATATTCCGATCGGTGAAGGAAAAATGGGAGCAGTAGGTGATTGTTGGGACCGTACCTACGTGCGGGTGCGCGAATGCTACGAATCACTACGAATTATTGAGCAGTGTATCACTCAACTGACCGGCGATCATCAGCGTACCCGCGAATTTGATCCGCGGGCGGTAGTTCCAAAGAAAATTCGCCCCAAGCAGCAAGATTTGTACGTTCGAGCTGAGAATCCCCGGGGAGAACTAGGCTTCTATTTTCGGGCGGATGGACGAAGCGATATTCCCTTTCGCTGCAAAGCTCGTAGCTCTTGCTTTGTCAACCTTTCTATTTTAGCTGAGCTTAGCCGGGGCGGCATGATCGCTGACTTGGTAGCCATTCTCGGTTCTATTGATATTGTGCTAGGTGAGGTGGATCGCTAATTATCAGCTACTTTACATATTAAACATCAGACGTAATTTATTCATAGAAATTCAGTATTTAAATTACCCGTAAGGCTAGACTTTTGCCTGAGTAACTTTATTCTACAATACTGTCTAAATTTTATGTTTTATGGCATTTGCCCAAGTATTGAATGCAGGTGCCCGAGATGATCAGCCTTCTTACCTACAAAAGAAGATACGGAATGCCAACAGCGTAGCC
>NZ_JBARYM010000071.1:0-2713 GCF_049647865.1 Tunicatimonas sp.
TCCACGTTCATCAGTACGTTGGTGAGCAACGAAAAGGATCTCGCTCCTTTTGTCAGCGATAGCACCCAAGAAGAATCTTCCGCCGACCACTTTTACCAACTGGGTCAACAGGCGTATCAGCAGGCGGACTTTACCGTCGCTAAGCAACATTTTGTAAAGGCGAAAGAACTGGACATGCTTCGCTTCCGCGCCCCCGAAGCACTGAACGATATCATCCACGAATTGACCGAGCAATTTTCACAAGTACATTTGGTAGATGCCCGGGAGCATTTGGAAAGTAACGTGCCCCACCGCATTATCGGTAATGAAGTGCTGCTAGAACACGTACATCCTAACCAACGGGGGTATTCACTGATTGCTGATGCTTTTTATCAGCGGCTGCGGGAAGAAAAGATGATTGAATCTGACTGGGAGTTAGCCTCAGATTGGAAGGAAGCGTACGCAGCGATGCCCATCACGGAAGTGGACTCCCTGAAAGGGGCGTACGAAATTATGATACTTAAGGAAGGCTGGCCCTTCTACGAACCGATCACCGATTTGGATACCGCTAACCGTACGTTACCCGAAGCCATTGCCGGAGCCCTGGCTGTTCAGCAAATTTCGTGGGAAGAGGCCATGGAGCGATTGTACCAACACTACTATCAAAATAAGAATTATACAGAGGCACTGAAGGTAGCCGAAGGCATTACGCTGGAGCATCCCCGTGAGTCTCAGTTCTTCACCAAGGCGGCCGGGCTGGCCTTGCAAATCAACAATATTCAAAAGGCGGATTATCTATTTCAACGGGCACTAGTCCTAGAAGAATCCACTACCCTGGCTCGTAAAATTGCCATCAATTTTATTAAAGTGGATGCGCTGGATGCAGCATTATCGTACCTTCAGTATATAAGGGAACGAGAGTCAACCGATATGATGAGCTTTCGGTTGATCGGTGCAATAAAGTCAATACTGGCTGTTTCAAAGAGCGATAGTCTAGCAGAAAATGATACTGAAACGCTAACGAAGTTGGCTGAAAGCTACCTGCTACTAGGAAAGCAAAATGCGGCTGAAAAGTATTTGAAAACGGTACTGGTTCAAGCTCCAGACCACAAACCGGCCCTCCAACTCATGAAAAAGATACAAAACTAGAACTATGGAAACGTTGAAAGAATTTTGGCTATTCGTCCGAACCCGCAAAAAATACTGGTTAATCCCTACGCTGGTACTATTACTACTGATTGGATTTCTGATTGTAGCGACCAGTGGCTCGGCATTGGCCCCTTTTATTTATTCTATCTTTTAATTGTGTTTAAGTGTTCGGGTGTTCAAGTGTTATGGTCTTTAAGTAATTTACATACCTGAACACATGAATACATTAGCACCTGAACACACATATATGAATACTTTCTCCGTCTATGAAACTACCTGAAATCATCATTACTCAAATCAGCCAGAAACAGTTACTAGAAACAGGTTTGGTCGCTATTCTGCTGTGTATCATCATCGGATTAGTGCAAGATCAATCGGGTTGGTTGGTTGCCGCTGCGGTGGTAGCGGGTGTTGGATTATTGTTCCCTAAACTATTATATCCGGTAGCGGTGTTTTGGTTCTCGCTCGGGAACGTACTGAGTATGATTGTTTCGCCAATACTGCTAACAACTGTATTCCTTTTGATTATAACTCCCATTGGGGTTTTCCGGCGGTGGCTAAGCCGAGACTCTTTGCAAATTCAGCCGAGTGATAGATCAATATTAAAGAAAAGAGATCACGTATTCACCGCCACTGATTTAAAGAACTCGTTCTGATACTATTTGATTACTATATTTTGCGAATAAAACTAAGAAGAAAATCCCCCTTTCATAAAGGGGGCGCAGGGGGATTTACACGATCCTATCAAAAGCGTAACACTGGTTTAGCATTGGTATAAATACAAATTTCAATTTATCTCCGTAACACGTGCGACATACCATCCTCGGAATTTCGGCTTTCTACCACGATAGTGCGGCAGCTTTGGTGGTAGACGGACACATTATGGCGGCGGCTCAGGAAGAACGATTTACCCGAGTTAAGCACGATGCCTCTTTTCCCATCCACGCAATTCGTTACGTACTAGCTGAAGCCAGCGTTGATATTAGCCAAATTGATAGCGTGGTATTCTACGATAAACCGCTGCTGAAATTTGAGCGGTTACTGGAAACTTACCACGCTATTGCCCCCCGGGGCCTCAAGGGCTTTCTTACCGCTATTCCGGTTTGGATAAAGGATAAACTATTCCTTCGCCGGTTAATCCGTCGGGAGTTAGCAACCCTAGGTAATTTCACGGCTCCTATTCAGTTTACCGAGCATCATTTATCCCACGCCGCCAGCGCCTTTTATCCGTCTCCCTTTGAAGAAGCGGCCATCTTGACTATTGATGGGGTAGGAGAGTGGGCAACTACCACCATTAGTCACGGGCGGGGCAACCAAATTCGGATGCTGCGGGAGCTTCATTTTCCGCACTCGGTGGGGCTGCTTTACTCGGCGTTCACGTACTATCTGGGATTTAAGGTGAACGGGGGCGAATATAAACTTATGGGATTAGCTCCCTACGGTAATCCTACGGCGGAACAAACCCAGAACTTCCAAAGAAAAATTCTGGATGAACTGATTAGCTTGAAGGAAGACGGTTCCATTCAGCTAAACCTAGATTACTTCAAGTTTCTCGGCGGATTACGAATGGCCGATGACCGCCGAT
>NZ_JBARYM010000072.1:0-2158 GCF_049647865.1 Tunicatimonas sp.
GCCAGGGCTTCTCGCTCAAATAGATAAGTACTGTACGTACCACTATCAGCCGTGGTGGGTTTATTGCCCAAAAACATAGAGGGTGTGCCGTAGCGTTCGTGCGTATAATAATCAATACCGGTATTAACAAAACCGTAGAAATCATTGAAGCCTTGTTGTAGCGGTAGGTAGCGCTTAAGCTGACCGAAATCCCACTTACCAAAAATGCCATTTGTATAGCCTGCCTGCTGAAGTAGTTCGGAAAGAAACACTTCCCGAAGGTCAGTACCTAAAACTCGCTCGGGCGAAATGCTGTACTCCTGCTCAGTGTACTGGTGCCCCATATCCACCATATCGTTACGGAAGAGCTCAAAAGTACCATTACGCTGCGGATAGCGACCCGTCAGTAAACCACTACGCGAAGGAGTACAAATGGAGCTGGTTACGTAGAAATTAGTTAACCGTACTCCTTCAGTGGCTAATTGATCCAAGTGAGGAGTAAAGACATCCTCACTTCCGTAGGCTCCTAAATCGTGGTAGCCCTGATCGTCGGCAACGATAAGTACGATATTAGGTTGGGCTTTTGCAATCGAACCCACGGTTAGAATCAGGAAGACTGACAGAAGAAACTGGGATGCTCTCCTCATATACAATATTGAATAAAATTACAGTAGCTCATTCGCTAGGTTAGCTAACTCAGAGCGTTCGCCCCGAACAAGGGTCACGTGAGCGTAAAGCGGGTGCTGGGCAATGCGGTCAATCAGATACGACAAACCGTTACTCTGAGAATCAAGATACGGAGTATCTATTTGGTAGATGTCGCCAGTAAACACAATTTTGCAGTTTTCGCCCGCCCGGGTAATAATCGTTTTTATCTCGTGGGGAGTTAGGTTCTGCGCTTCATCCACTATAAAGAAAATATTGGACAAACTGCGCCCCCGAATGTAGGCCAGCGGAGTGATAACTAGTTTTTCGTTAGCCACCATCTCGGTGATGCGAGTGAAATCTTTATCGTTCTCATTAAATTGGTTTTGGATGAACTTCAGGTTGTCCCACAGTGGCTCCATGTACGGGTTAAGTTTCGATTTAATATCGCCCGGCAGGTAGCCAATATCTTTATTGCTCAAGGGCACAATAGGGCGGGCGAGGTAGATTTGCTTAAACTCCCGCCGTTGCTCCAGGGCACCCGCTAGGGCCAAGAGTGTTTTGCCGGTACCTGCCACACCCTGAACAGTAGCCAAGCGAACATTCGGATTCATAATCGCGTGCAGGGCAAAGGCTTGCTCCGCATTTTTCGGACGAATGCCGTAAGCGGTGCGCTTCTCTACCTTTTCCATTTTTTGAGATTCCGGATTGTAGTAGCTTAGCGCTGAGTTCTTAGAACTCTTCAGAATATAATACTGGTTAGCCTTTACATCTTTCAGACCGCGAATATCCTCTACTTCGCAGGAGCCATCTTTGTACATATCTGAAATTTTCTGGCTACTCACCCGCTCTAGCACGGTGGTTCCCTGATCTAGGTCGTCAACGTGCTTTACCTTTCCGGTTTCATAATCCTGCGCTACTAAATTGAGTGATTTGGCCTTCAGGCGTAGGTTAATATCTTTCGTCACAAGTATAACCTTACGGTTGGGGTAAGCATCACGTAGGGTGAGTGCTGCGTTCAGTATTTTATGGTCAGGTTTGCGCTCGTCGAATACCTCTTCAGCGTTAATTTTGCTTTCGTTACTCATTACCACTTTAAAACTACCACGAGACCGGCCGTTCAATGGAATCCAGTCTTGCAGCGTATGTTTTTCCGAGAGTGAATCCAGTAAGCGAATAAATTCTCGGGCCTCAAAATTACGCGTATCGCTGCCTTTTTTAAACTGATCTAATTCCTCTAGTACTGTGATAGGTATTCCTACATCGTGCTCATCAAAATTCATAATAGAATCATGAGAATATAGAATGACGGAGGTATCTAAAACAAAAATTTTCTTTTCCTCAATAGAAGAGGATGAGGTTTTTTTACTTCGTGCCATAGAAAATATAAGCTAATATCAATTTCCTGCAGATTGCCAGATTGCTAATTGAGGGCAACAAATATAAGAAATTAATGAGAGAAGTTGCGGATGAATACGTCTTCCTTTTCCTTCGGAATAATGCTTAGCACGTTGGCCAAAACCAAGCGTACTAA
>NZ_JBARYM010000073.1:0-2135 GCF_049647865.1 Tunicatimonas sp.
ATAGCATAATGTAAGGAGTATTACGATGGTACAGCGCACAAGCTAGTCCGCCGGTATCGGAGATAACGCCTCCGCCCACAATCAGCACCGGTTCATTGCGCGACACCCCCACTCGCTTAAAGTCGCCGAGCATTTGCTCTACAGTATTGATCCCCTTATCAACTTCCATCGCTCGGTACACCAATTTCTTAAAATTAATATCATGGTGGGCGAAGTAATTCGCTAACTGTTTGCCGTAGTGGTATTCTACGTTTTTATCTACCAAGCACACGCAGCGCCCCTTGGGTAAAAATTGATCCCGTAATAGAGTATTATTTAAGTCTAAAGCATTCTCAGTGATGCGAATAGACGTGAACGTTGAGCAACTCATCACTGCTTCCACCGCCTGATCGTCTTCGGTACTCACGGTGTAGCCCTTACTCTCTCGGTAGTTAGAAGTAGGATAGATAGCGTGCGGGTTCTCCTTAATCAACCGTTCGGCTAGTTCAGTGTAAAATGCCGATTCGCTACTGGTTCTCAGGCGGTCTAACAACTTAATTTCTGCCTCACGGGAAGCGTATATGTTTTCTGAAAGCTTCTTCCAATCTTCACCCCGGGCTGGATCAAACGCTAGCGCAACTTCAGCTAGTAGCGCAAAAAACTCTTTAAGCTTCAAATTAAGGGAACTTCGGAGCTTCCGGCAGGCTGCCACTCCATTAATAGCTCCAGTGGCAGTAAATTCGTCCCCTAGCTCTTTTGAGAAGACATCAGTTTTAGTGAAAGTTATTAACAAATTCTTAAACAAATCACCACATAACAAACCTTCCAGTTTTATTTCATTATTGGAAGTAATAGATTCGTTAGGGCTCACTTCACGGAGGAATACCCGGATGGATTCAGTAATCTGACTCATCAAGTAAAATTTAGTAAGGTAAAAGAGAATTATTAATTATAAGTAGGTCACAAAAAAGAAACGTGTCAATATAAATTTTTGTTCAACTTAAATCTATAAAATACTCTACAAAATATGCCCTATTTTTTGAGCATAAATGACTAAACGCATACGGTAGAGATCATCGGCGTTAGTAGGTAGTATCTAAAATTCTGAAATAAATGCACTAACCCAACCGCCTTTCAAAAAACGTCTAAACATTTGACTGGTAACAAAGAGTTTGCAGTATTAATCGGACCAAAACTTTGGTTCTCGGCGTAGGGTACAAATCAAGTTTAGAAGCTAGGCAAGTCAAAACCTTTGCTGGTTGGTATAGTTAATCTTACAGAAAAAGCGAACTACGGCTCGACCGCCAAATAAAAGCCATTCCGGGAAGAGCTGATTTTTTAGAATATTTCTACTGATTATCAATTATTCATCCATTGGAAACTACAACATCTCAACGAGTGCAGCTTAGACCGGTAACTCCTCAAGCGCATATCAGCTTTGAGATAAATTGCGCTCTAGATCTACTCAACCAGGCTGATCTTACTCCTAAGTTAAGGGAACAACTTCTCGACCACTTAGAGAAAGCCCATAGTATCAGTGCTCAAATGGATACTTATCTTTCGTCAGTTACCCAAGCACCATCTAACTGTTTAAGTTCTTTAGAGCAAGCTACCCTGGCGCTGCCGTGGCGTAGTAATTCTGAATTAGATCAACTGGAACCGGAAATGCTCTCGGGGCATTTGGAAGGGCAATTTCTTAAGCAGTTGGTGCGAATGACTAAAGCGGTTTCGGTGCTGGAAATTGGCTTGTTCACCGGCTACTCCGCCCTGGCTATGGCCGAGGCACTTCCTGAAAACGGTACTTTAGTAGCCTGCGAACTAGACGAAACGATTGCTGATTTTGCCGAAGGTCATTTTCAACAATGTGCCGCCGGACAAAAAATAGAAATTCGTCGCGGAAAGGCCCACGAATCACTAGAGCAGCTACAATCCGAGAGACGTTCGTTTGACTTGGTGTTTGTAGATGCTGATAAGTCGGGCTACCGTATGTACGTAGAAATGCTGATAAGGCAGCCAAATTCTTTATTAGCTAACAGTGGATTAATTGTAGTAGATAACACATTGTATCAGGGCGAAATTTATACTAAGCCGTTGGCGGATATGTCTGAGAACGCCCGAGCTATTTATCATTTCAACGAATACGTACATACTCATCC
>NZ_JBARYM010000074.1:0-2227 GCF_049647865.1 Tunicatimonas sp.
TCTTATCGTATATGAATGCTCAACACCGCGATACTTTAGACCAAATTCGGTCCGGAAAGTGGGGAGAAGAGCAACAGAATACCATCAAGAAGGTGGCCGCTGACCTAGCGAAAAACTATCAAAACAACTAACAATGTGCAATGAACAGTGTGCAATTAATATATTAGCTATTTTCATACATTTACGACTGCACAAAACGTACTGCATGAGATACCTAGCTCCGTTGTTAATCAATAATTGTTCATTGCACACTGCACATTGTTAATTGAAGGAAAATGCCCAATTTAAAAGAAGTTAAGAACCGGATTGCGACGGTTAAGTCTACGCAGCAGATCACCAAAGCCATGAAAATGGTGGCGGCTTCTAAGCTGAGAAAAGCGCAAAACCGCTTAATGCAGATGCGCCCGTACGCTGAGAAGCTAAGCAATCTATTGGCCAATGTTTCGGCGAATCTGAGTGAGGAAAATGTAAGTGAATTTGCCGAAGACCGAGATGTCAAGAATGTACTACTTGTTGCTTTTTCATCTGACCGGGGGCTGTGCGGCGCGTTCAACGCCAACCTTTTTCGGAAAACTAGGCAGTTTATCTCTGACGAATATGAGTTCTACGAGCGTAACGAGCGGCTTTCGGTAATGACGATTGGTCAGAAGTCGTATGATTACTACAAGCGCCGAGGGTACAATATTACAACCGATTACAAAGATCTTCTTACCGCCCCTACTTTTGAGAATGTCCGCCACGGGGCTGAATACGTAATGAAGCTTTATCAGGAGAAAAAAGTCGATAAGGTTATTCTAATTTACAACCAATTTAAAAACGTAGCTACGCAGGTCCCTACCTTTGAGCAGTTTTTGCCTGTAGAAACTACCGCTGCCGAAGATGAGCAGACTAGCAATATTGATTATATCTACGAGCCTTCGGAAGCGTATATTGTAGAAGAGTTGATACCACAATCGCTGAAGGTGCAGTTCTATAAAGCTTTTTTAGAATCTAACGCAGCTGAGCAAGGTGCCCGAATGACGGCGATGGATCAGGCTACTGAAAATGCGGGTGATCTTCTGAAGGAACTACGACTCACCTACAACCGTACCCGTCAGGCGGCTATCACCAAAGAAATTCTGGAGATTGTAGCCGGAGCCGACGCGCTGGGTTAATCCTATTTTTTTGAATCATTCAGCCACTCGCTACAGTTGTTACTAAAGTGACAATCATAACTTTGAGTTTATGAGTAGGCTGCAAATTATTGAAACCGGCGATGGTTCTCATACGCTGCTAAACGCTGACCTCGATGAGACGTATCACTCTCGCCACGGAGCATTGCGCGAATCAAAGCACGTTTTTATTCAGCACGGATTGCACTATTGGTTATCCACTCATACTTCTAGCTCTTCGGTAAGAATTTTAGAAGTAGGATTAGGAACGGGGTTAAACGCCTGGCTAACTCTACTAGAAGCAGATAAACTTGCTCAAGTTCAGTTTGAATATACCGCTCTGGAACCTCATCCGGTTGAATCAGCAATGATACAGCAGCTAAATTATGTGCAACAGTCAACATTAGCAGAAAAGAAGCACTTTGAAGCAATTCACCAAGCAGATTGGAACCAACCTCAAACCTTGTTAGGCAATTTCATACTGAACAAGCAAACCATTAAGTTAGAAGAGCTAGATGATAGACAAGCATTTGATGTAATCTACTACGACGCATTTGCTCCCAACAAGCAACCTGAACTTTGGGAAAAACCAATTATTGAAAAGGTGACTAATCTATTAGCCCCCACCGGTGTGTGGGTTACCTACTCGGCCAAAGGACAATTGAAGCGCGATTTAAAATCGCTAGGTTTACAAGTAGAAACGCTGCCTGGCCCCCCGGGGAAAGCGGAGATGGTGCGGGCTATAAAGCTTTAGTTTTATCCTGACTACAGAAAGATCTTTACATTGATTAAGTCTATCAAATAAACTGATACGCCCAGTACATCAGCAGAAACTGTAGCGGAATACGTACCCAAAGCGCCCAGCGAGGAACTTTTCTAAACTTCTCAGATTGTAACATATAAACATGAGCCGGAAGAAATGCCAATAGCATTAAAATAATGCCCCAAGCAGCGAACTCTCGCGTTTCCTCAAAGAGCAAACCTACCCCAAAAGCTACTTCGAAGAAGCCACTAAGTAGCACCAATGCTCTAGGATTAGGTAAGTAGGGAGGAATAATACCTTCGTACATCTGAAG
>NZ_JBARYM010000075.1:0-3391 GCF_049647865.1 Tunicatimonas sp.
CGAACCTTCATACCCGAAGAGTAGCGTTTAACCGGAGTATCTACGTAGCGTTCTATGCCCGAAAAAGTAACAATCTCATCTAGCTTTGCTTTAACTTCGGCTTTAGTCATGCCTAAGATAGCTCCGTTGAGAAAAATATTTTCCCGCCCGGTTAATTCTTTATGAAATCCGGTGCCTACTTCTAGTAAACTTGCAATACGGCCCCGCGCTCGGAATACTCCCTCGCTAGGCGCAGTTACTCGTGACAGTATTTTCAATAAGGTGGATTTACCGGCCCCATTGCTGCCAATAATGCCGACAATTTCTCCTTTCTGCACATTAATATTAATATCGCGCAACGCCCAAACGTACTCGCTTTCTCCGGCTACCTCTTGATTATTCTCCTCGCCAACTTTAAGATAGGGATCTTCTTTTCCTCGCACCCGATACCACCAGCGGTTCAGATCATGGGATAGCGTTCCGGTACCGACTACACCCAGTCGGTACTGCTTGCTCATGTTCTTTATTTGAATGGCTAATAAGCTCATACCGTATCCATGAATGTTTTCTCTGTGCGCTGAAAAACGATTAAGCCTAAAAAGAGAATGAGCAACATGCTTGCCAGACTATAGGACAAATTGATCAAACTAAATGAGCCTGCTCCTAAAAATATGTGGCGGAAGGCTTCTATAATGGCGGTCATTGGATTAGCTAAGATCAAAGTACGATAGGCTTCGGGAGCCGTTTCTAGTGGATAGATAACGGGAGTGGCGTACATCGCTAATTGTATTCCAAACTGAATCAAAAAATTCAGGTCACGATACTTAGTAGTTAATGAAGAGATAAGCATTCCAAACCCTAACCCCAACCCGGCAATCATTAAAATAAGTATCGGAAGCACTAGCACTTCGGGGCGGATGTATAGATCGGTTCCCTTAAGAAAAAAGAACAACCAAAAACCTAAAAACAATAAGAACTGAATTCCGAATTTTACTAAGTTAGCGCTTACGATTGCCAGCGGCATAATAATTCGGGGGAAGTAAACCTTTCCAAAAATATCTTCATTCTTTTTAAAGGCATCCGAGGTAGTTTTAAGGCATTCGGCAAAGTAGTTCCAGGCAATAATAGCCGACAGGTAAAAGAGAAGCGGAGGAACCCCACCGGTAGGAATTTTAGCGATGTTTCCGAAGACGATCGTAAACATGACTGTAGTGAGTATGGGCTGAATGAAAAACCATAATGGACCTAGTACAGTCTGTTTATAAGTGATTACGATATCTCGCTTGATAAACAGGGTGAGTAAATCACGGTATCTCCATATTTCTCGCAGGTCAATATCTAGCCATCGGGTGCGAGGGGTTACTTCTAAAGTCCAATCCGAGAATTGAGTATCTTTCATAAAAAATTAATAGCAAAAATATAAAAATCTGCGAAGGCGTTTGGCAGTAATAGAAAGTAAATAAAGCAAAGTTAATCATAAACCTTACTCAATGGTAACGGATAGAATGAAAGTAGATTTTATGATATTGGGTGCCCAGAAATCGGCTACCAGTAGTTTGTTTTTAGTACTTGATGCTCACCCGGCTCTGCAAGGAAGCCGGAAAAAAGAGCCTCAGTTCTTCTGTACCACCCCGGATTGGAAGAAAAATCTAGCCACTTATCATCAACTATTTAGGGCAGATGAAGATACTTTGCGCTTTGAGGCTTCTACTTCCTACACCTTTTATCCAATAAAAAATCTTACTATTTGGGATGATTTGTACGCTTACAATTCGGATTTAAAGTTTATTTATATGGTTAGAAACCCCATTCAGCGCATTGTATCGGCGTACATGCACCTGTACGAACGCGGGTACACTGATTTTGGCCTACCCGAATCCATTACTAAGAATCGTTTTTATATTGACACCTCCCGTTACTATACGCAGATTATACCGTACATCCGTAAGTTTGGCCGAGACCATGTGCTGCTCATCGATTTTGACGATTTTAATCAAGAGCGAACTAAAGTACTGAATACAGTGGCTGATTTTTTAGCTATAGATCATGGTGGATTCACTAACTACCAATCGGTTAAAGCTAACACTACCCGGCAGCGCCGCAAGAAGCACCACAAATGGGACAATCCTAACTTATTAGCTAAGGCTACCCGAAAATTTCTTCCCCCGCTATGGAAGCGAATTACTGACAACACTCACCGTGCTTTTCAAAGCAAACCAACGTTAACTGCCGAATACCAGCGGTTAATTATTCATATGCTAGAACTAGAGATAACTGCGCTAGAAAAACTTATGGACAAAGATTTATCTCACTGGAAGCAAGTAACGGAGTAGCTTAGGTATGGTGGGGGAAACAGTACTTTTGCTAATAATGAAGATTTGTGAGCAATCACCCGGAGGTTGCCTACAACATTCGCAATAACTTTGGAGTTACTGTCAGTGCTAGGTTTGCGATTTACAGACGCACAATGCTGGCGGCTCTTAATTACGGAGCTAGACTGTTCTTCACATTCTAACTATTCTTATGAAATACTTCTTGCCTTTTTTACTATCTAGCTTATTTATTCATACCGTTCGCGCACAAGAAGGAATCACCGTTTGTGGCTCGTCTGATGCTGAAAATACGGAGCTGTTTGCTTCCTTAGCCGATGATCCCACCTTCCGAGCCAAGCACAATTTGACTTCTTACACGCATGAAAATGCCCGGGGTGAGGAAATTACCTTCGCTACTCCCGATGGGCAGCAAGGGACCGCTTATTACCTAGAAGCTAAAGAAGAATCTAACCAGTACCTGCTAGTTATTCACGAATGGTGGGGACTAAACGATCATATTAAGCGGGAAGCTGAAAAGCTCCATAAAGATTTAGATAACGTCCACGTAATGGCCCTAGACATTTACGACGGAAAGGTGGCCACAAGCCGGGAATTAGCTCAAAAGTACATGCAATCGGTATCTACTGACCGAGCCAAGGCAATTATTAACGGTGCCATTGAGCACGCCGGAGGCGAAGCTGAAATTGCGACCATCGGCTGGTGCTTTGGCGGTGGCTGGTCACTTCAATCTACCATTTTAGCCAGTGACCAAGCCATTGGCTGTGTGATGTACTACGGTATGCCGGTGCAGGAAATGGCGCAAATCAAAGAAATTAAAACGGATGTGCTGGGTATTTTTGCCAAGTACGATGGCTACATTACCCCGAAAGTGGTAGAAGAGTTTGAGCAAAAGATGAAAGAAGCCGATAAGAACATTACCGTTCATATGTACGAAGCCGACCACGGGTTTGCTAACCCCAGCGGTGCCCGCTACGACGAAGATGCTGCTCAAGATGCCTACGATAAAACCTTGGCTTTCTTGAAAGAGCATTTGTAATTAGTCTTTCTAAAGTCTTGTTAGGCTGATTCTCCCCCTCCCT
>NZ_JBARYM010000076.1:0-7405 GCF_049647865.1 Tunicatimonas sp.
GTTCAGCATTTACTTCCTAATACCACTAAAATTTTTGAAAATATTTTCGTAACATTCTCATAATCAGTAATATTTGTGTATGCAAATATGCAATTTTTTCTCATCCTTTATATCCCCTATCTTTGACCAAACGAATCGCCTATTATGGATAAATATTCCTATATTTCTAATGCTCACGCTAGTTACATCGACGAACTTTACCAATCGTACCAACAAGACCCCGAGTCAGTAGACGAAAGCTGGCAGAAGTTTTTTGAGGGGTTTAATTTTTCTCTAGAACGCTTCGGCAAGAACGGGATTTCGGATAATGGCACTGCGGCACCCCAAACCCCAGCCAATAAGGAAATTGGGGTAAAGAAGTTAATTAGAAATTATCGTCGCCGAGGCCACCTAGAGTCCGATACCAATCCGGTGCGAACTCGGCGTGATCGTCAGGCACAACTTGGCATTGAATATTATGGCCTTGATGAGAGTGATTTAAAAGCCACTTTTGTGGCCGGTGAAGAAATAGGCATTGGCCCAGCCACACTGCAAGAGATTATTGATACGCTCCGTAAGGCTTACGTAAGTACTATTGGCTTTGAGTATACCTACATTCGTGATCGGGAAGCGGTTGAGTGGATGAAGAAACAAGCTGAGAAAGAGCTACTGGTGTATGCTCCTTCTGACGAAGAAAAAAAGCGCACCTTATCCAAACTAAATGAAGCAGTAGTTTTTGAAAACTTCTTGCATACCAAATACTTGGGGCAAAAACGGTTCTCGCTGGAAGGCGGAGAAACGACCATTCCCGCGCTGGATGGCATTATTAATCACGCGGCTGAACTTGGAGTGGAAGAAGTAGCTAT
This sequence comes from Tunicatimonas sp., assembly GCF_049647865.1. Classification (NCBI taxonomy): domain Bacteria; kingdom Pseudomonadati; phylum Bacteroidota; class Cytophagia; order Cytophagales; family Catalimonadaceae; genus Tunicatimonas; species Tunicatimonas sp. The sequence goes on from NZ_JBARYM010000076.1 coordinate 846, forward strand.
TGGGATGGCTCATCGAGGGCGCCTAAATGTACTGGCCAATATTATGGGGAAAACCTACGAGCAAATTTTTAATGAATTTGAGGGAGCGGCTGATCCCGACCAATCGCACGGTGATGGCGATGTGAAGTATCATTTAGGATACTCTAGTGTAATAACAACTCCATCTGGAAAAGAGGTAAACTTAAAACTAAATCCTAATCCATCGCACTTAGAGGCGGTTAATCCGGTAGTAGAAGGGTTTGTTCGAGCCAAGGCCGATCGACATTACGATAGCGATTACGATCGTATCTTACCTATCCTTATTCACGGAGACGCGGCTGTAGCGGGTCAGGGCATTGTGTACGAGGTGGCTCAAATGTCGCAACTAGAAGGTTACCATACCGGAGGGACAATTCATTTTGTTATTAATAATCAAGTTGGTTTTACTACTGACTTTGACGATGCGCGCACCAGCGTTTACTGTACTGACGTAGCGAAAGTAATTGACTGCCCCGTAATGCACGTCAATGGCGATGATCCTGAGGCAGTATTGTTTTGCGTAAAAGCTGCGGTAGAATTCCGGCAGAAGTTCAATCGTGATGTTTTTATTGATATGGTTTGCTACCGTCGCCATGGACATAATGAGAGCGATGAACCCAAATTCACCCAGCCATCGCTGTACAATGTTATTTCTAAACATCCCAATCCGCGGGAGGTGTATAACAAAAAGCTAATTGAACGGGGCGATGTGGATGCAGCGTTAGCGGAAAACATGGATAAAGAGTTCCGTGGCCTGCTACAAGACCGCCTCGATATGGTAAAGCAGCAACCGCTGCCGTATACCTATCAAGCCGTAGAACAAGAGTGGCGCGACTTGCGAAGAGCCACCGCCGATGACTTTCATGAGTCGCCCCCGACCGGTATTTCTACCGATGTAATTGATAAAGTAGCGGAAGCACTAACTACCCTGCCGGAAGGTTTTAAACCAATCCGCCAGATTGAAAAGCAATTTAAGCAGCGCAAAGAAATCTTCTTTAAAAAGAAAGAACTTAACTGGGCGGCAGCTGAATTACTAGCTTATGGCTCAATTCTCGCGGAAGGAAAAATTGTACGGCTAGCTGGTCAAGATACGCAGCGGGGCACCTTCTCACACCGCCACGCGGTTATTCACGATGTAGAAACTAATGAACCGTATAACAGCTTAGATCATATCTCAGAAGATCAGGCTGATTTTCATATTTATAATTCGCTATTATCCGAATACGGTGCCTTAGGATTTGAATTTGGATACGCCATGACTAATCCCAACGCTTTGGTAATTTGGGAAGCCCAATTTGGTGACTTTGTTAACGGTGCCCAGGTAATGATCGACCAATTTATTACCACTTCCGAAACCAAGTGGCGACGGATGACTGGCTTAGTCATGTTACTGCCCCACGGCTACGAAGGCCAAGGCCCAGAACACTCAAATGCGCGTCCTGAACGTTTTTTACAACTTAGTGCCGATCTGAACATTGTAGTAGCGAATATTACCGACCCCGCTAATTTTTTCCATGCTCTACGACGACAGTTGGCTTGGTCGTTCCGCAAGCCATTGGTTATAATGTCGCCAAAATCATTGTTGCGTCACCCAAAAGTAGTTTCCCCCATAAAAGAATTTACCGAAGGTTCTTTTCAGGAAGTTATCGACGATTCTACTATTAAAACTGCCAAGTCCGTTAAGAAGGTGTTAGTCTGTACTGGTAAGGTGTACTACGATTTGCTGGAGCGCCAGGAAAGCGATAAACGAAAAGATGTAGCTATTGTCCGGCTGGAGCAATTACATCCGTTTCCGGAAAAGCAATTTACCAAGGTGTTGATGCGCTATAAAAACGCGAAAGTATATTGGGTGCAAGAAGAACCCGAAAATATGGGTGCTTGGGCGTACCTATTACGTACTTACCGTCAAACTGAAATAGAATTAATATCTCGCAAGCCTAGTGCTTCACCGGCTACTGGGTACGGAAAACTTCATACCAAAGAACAAAAGGAAATTATTAACAAAGCATTCGCTTAGAAAAATAACAATTATGAGCCAGGAAATTAAAGTACCCACCGTAGGGGAATCCATTACCGAGGTTACCATTGCTGAATGGGTAAAGAATGATGGAGATTACGTAGAGATGGACGAAGTGATCGCCGAGTTAGAATCCGATAAAGCAACATTTGAACTGAATGCCCCCCACGCCGGGGTGCTCCAAACCAGAGCTAGCGAAGGCGACACTTTAGAGATTGGGACGGTTATTTGTGAAATTGATCCTGACGGAAAATCCAACGGACAGGCTGAAAGTACCAACTCAGATAACAAATCGGCTAAAGCAGAAAGTTCTTCCGATGACCAAAAAGCCGAGGAGCCTTCAAAAAAGGATGATCCGAAACCATCAGCGAGTGAAGCGAAGTCTACCGGAGAGGTTCTAGAAATGAATATTCCTGCTGTGGGCGAATCCATTACGGAGGTAGCCATTTCGGAATGGTTAAAAGAAGACGGTGAGCATGTAGAGATGGACGAAGTAATTGCCGAGATAGAATCTGATAAAGCAACGTTTGAGCTAACTGCAGAAGCTACTGGCACTTTACAGATTGTAGCTGAGCCCGGGCAAACACTGGAGATTGGGGCACTGGCCTGCCGTATTGAAGTGGGCGAGAAAAGTTCTTCTAAATCCGCTCCTTCTGATAAGAGTTCAGAAAGCAAGAATAAATCGCCTGAAGCATCTCAAACAGAAACTTCGGCTCCAAGCAACGGACAGTCTTATGCTTCGGGACACGCTTCGCCCGCAGCGGCCAAGATTTTAGCCGAAAAAGGAATTGATCCCAAAGACGTAACTGGCTCGGGCCGCGATGGGCGCATTACCAAAGAGGATGCAGTAGAAGCGAAGAAGTCGGCTCCTCAGCCATCTAAGTCTACTGAAACTTCTCAGGAAAAATCTTCCTCAGAAGAGCCAGCCCCAACTGCATCGGGCGAACGGCAGCAACGCCGAGAAAAAATGTCTTCTCTACGAAAGACAATCTCTCGCCGATTAGTCGCAGCCAAAAATGAAACGGCGATGCTTACCACCTTCAACGAGGTGGATATGAAGCCGGTGATGGATCTGCGGAAGAAGTATAAAGAAATGTTCAAGGAGAAATACGAAGTGGGTCTAGGGTTTATGTCGTTCTTCACGAAAGCTGCTTGTCAAGCACTGCAGGAATGGCCCGCCGTAAACGCCATGCTGGATGAAAATGAAATCGTTTATAACGATTATTGTGATGTTTCTATTGCGGTTTCCTCACCCAAAGGTTTAGTCGTTCCGGTGATTCGCAATGCCGAGCAGCTTTCATTCGATGGAGTTGAAAAAGAAGTAATTCGTCTTGCCAAGAAAGCCCGCGACGGTAAGCTCAGCATTGATGAAATGACGGGAGGTACATTTACCGTTACTAACGGGGGAATCTTCGGTTCTATGCTGTCCACACCAATTATTAACCAGCCTCAGTCCGCTATTCTGGGAATGCACAACATTGTAGAACGCCCAGTAGCTATTGACGGTGAAGTGGTCATTCGTCCGATCATGTACATAGCCCTTTCTTACGATCACCGTATTGTAGATGGCCGTGAGTCAGTGAGTTTCTTGTACCGAGTTAAGGAGCTGATTGAAGATCCAAATCGGTTGCTATTGGGAATTTAAGAAGTACTTAAATTAAAAGCACTTTATAGTTTGTTAAAGCAAAACGAAGGTAATGAAGTAAATACATGCTTTACATTTCCTGACCAAGATCAGGCCTTCCTTCGCAATGAGGTTATTTTAGAAATTTCACCTACTTATCTGACTTATAAGTTCCAATACGAAATTTACAGAGAGCGTATCAATGATATAACTCAACCATTTGATGGTTACGAAAAGTTACTTAGAAATTTATGAAACACTCAAGCTAAGGAACTGAGGTGCTTTTCAGTCAAGATACCTGACAGAAATCGTATGGTTTTTATAGCAATGGATATGGAATATCTCATAGGCGTGTTAACTTCAGAGAACAAGGAGGTTCTTCAAATAGCGTCGTAATTTTAAACCACTCGAAATTTGAATATCACATAACTTCTGGCATGTTTTCGTGGTTGTATGTTTAACTATTTTTTAAATTAAGTTAAACAATATGAAAGCGAAATTTTCACACTATCCTATATATGCTAAAATCCTTATTCTTATCTACGCCGTAAATATCACGTTCATAGCGAGCTATCGTTTGATTGATATATTTAACAACGGTGTTGTGCTAGAAGGCACTGCTGCTGTTCTCGATTTTTTCTCATTATTTATGAATATTGCGGCACCAGTAGCGATCTATTTACTGTTTGCGAATACCAAACTCGGACTATGGATTATACTAGGATCAATTATGGCGTTGTTTATCTACGATGCTTTCGTACTTTTTAGTATCTTGGGTTCACGCTACACTCCTGAATTTTACTTCTACGAAATTGCTTTTAGCGTATTCGTATTCTTCACTGTGCCTATTGTTCAATTCATGACAAAAACAAAACAGCCTAGTCGTGAATATGCTTAGTTCTTAATGAAATTTATGGGGCAGGTTGTTTGTTTATAAACGGACAAATGGGAATTAAGGCAGCATAATCTCGCTTTCGTAGCGGGGTTTATTATCTTTGTTCTGTTTATATTTTCTATTCAGACAACAACTATTAATCAGAGATATTTATGGATTTTGACGTAACCGTTATTGGCTCCGGGCCGGGTGGATACGTAGCGGCTATCCGCTGTGCCCAGCTTGGAATGAAAACCGCTATTGTAGAAAAGTACAGCAAATTAGGAGGCACCTGCCTCAATGTTGGCTGTATTCCTTCTAAAGCCTTATTAGATTCTACTGAGCACTTTCACAATGCACAGGAACACTTTACCGAACACGGTATTGACTTGAACGACCTGAAAGTAGATTTGCCCCGAATGATTGAGCGAAAGCGAGGGGTTGTGAAGCAAACGGTAGATGGGATTGCTTTTTTAATGAAGAAGAACAAGATTACTGTGTACCATGGTATGGGTTCTTTCAAGGATAAGACGACTATTGAGGTAAAAAAGGACGATGGCAAAACCGAAACGTTTACTTCAAAGAATACGATCATCGCAACTGGTTCTAAGCCGTCTACCCTCCCATCAATAGAAATTGACAAAAAGCGGGTAATTACCAGCACTGAAGCACTGGAATTGCAAAAAGTACCTAAGCATCTAATTATTATCGGTGGTGGGTACATTGGTTTGGAACTAGGCTCGGTGTACGCCCGCTTAGGTTCCAAGATCACCGTGTTTGAGTATATGGACCGGATTACTCCGCTGGTTGATATTACCTTATCCAAAGAACTGACTAAAGTGCTAAAGAAATTGGATTTTGACTTTAAGCTTAAGCACAAAGTAACTGGCGTAAAAAGTACCAGCCGCCAGGTGACCGTCACTGCTGAAGACAGCAATGGTGAAGCGGTGGAAGTAAAAGGTGATATTTGCTTAGTCAGTGTAGGCCGCCGTCCGTACACCGAGGGATTAGGATTAAAAAATATCGGTCTGGAAGTAAACAAGCAGGGTAAGATTGAAGTAGACGATAATCTAAAAACTAAGCTAGAGAATATTTACGCCATTGGTGATGTAATTGATAAAGGTCCGATGCTGGCGCACAAAGCCGAGGAAGAAGGAGTGTACGTAGCCGAACTGCTGGCCGGGCAAAAGCCCCACTTAAATTATCTACTGATTCCAAGTGTAATTTACACCTGGCCCGAAGTAGCTAGTGTGGGCTACACCGAAGAGCAACTGAAAGAAGAAGGCCGCAAATACAAATCTGGGTCCTTCCCCTTCAAAGCCTCCGGTCGGGCCCGCGCCAGTATGGATACCGACGGACTAGTGAAAGTATTAGCTGATGCCGAAACCGATGAAATACTCGGCGTACATATGATTGGCCCCCGTGCCGCTGATATGATTGCCGAAGCCGTTGTAGCCATGGAATACCGTGCCTCTGCTGAAGATATCGCTCGCATGTCGCACGCGCACCCCACTTTTACCGAAGCCATGAAAGAAGCCAGCTTGGCCGCTACCGGAAATCGGGCATTGCATGTTTAAAAAAGTGTTATTGTGTTCAGGTGTTTTTGTGTTTAGGATTATTTTACGATAATACTGTGAGCTGTTCTAGATGTATAATGTTGTGCTATCATGGCAACTCGTCAATATTAGCCGTAGAATACTTTCGTTCATGCGAACGATTGATAAAAACGAGTTTAGAAACTTATTTTAAATTTTGCGATAGTATAAATAGTTAAATACCCGAACACATTAACACCATAACACCACTCATGAAACGTTGGATACTTTCTTTTGGAAGTTTGCTTCTTTTTAGTTGCCAGTCATCAGAGAATGTCGAGATAGCAGAAGAAACTGAGCCTTCCCAATACGTAGACGCTGAAAATCCGATTTATCAAATATTAGCGGAGCGAGATAACGAGATGCTTGATTCCGTTATCAACCATCCGGAAACGTTTGAGCTGCAAATATTCTACACCCAAATTGATCGCG
>NZ_JBARYM010000077.1:0-6950 GCF_049647865.1 Tunicatimonas sp.
GAATCTCGTCTTTCAGTGGCCCGGCGACCGCAGGACTGACGGCGGCTCCTACAAACCCGCTCTCGCCCATTTCTAAGCGAGTAGCCAACCGGTAAATACGGTCAGCATTCTGATGAAAACGGTCGTAGCTCAGTTCCTGTAGGATGTATACGGAGATCAGCAAGGTGCAAGCCATCCCAATCGCTAGTCCCAGGACATTAATGATTGCATAAAACGGCCGCTTGCGTAAGTTGCGAAAGGCAATAGTAAAATGGTTTTTTAGCATAGATATAAGGTTTAGGGTAAAGGGTAAAGGGTAAAGGGTAAAAGGGCGGTCTTACCTTCTACCCTTTACCACGCACCCTTTACCGTTTTTATTCATTTCTTAGTGAGTCTACCGGATTGGCCAACGCGGCTTTTACCGAGCGGTAACTGACCGTAAGCAGAGCGATCACTAGCGTGGCTCCGATTCCCGCCAGGAACAGACCGATGCTTAGATCAATTTTATACGTGAAGTTTTGTAGCCAGCCGTTCATTAGTAGGTACGCCAGCGGGGCAGCTAGGATAAAGGCAATGCCGATAAGCTTGACAAACTCTACCGAAAACAGACGAACAATATTGGCCACCGAGGCTCCGAGCACCTTGCGAACTCCGATTTCTTTGGTCTTGCGTTCGGCCATAAAGGTGATGAGGCCGTACAAGCCGAGGCAGCCAATAAAAACTACCACCAGCGAAGCTCCGCCCAGTAAGCGCGATAGTCGTCGTTCGTTGTTGTAAAACTCCGCGATCTCATCGTCAGCGAACATATAATCAAACGTGTACTCGGGGTACGCGACTCTCCACTGCTGCTCAATGGCCTCTAAGGCTTCGGGTAGATTTGATGAGCTAACCTGAACAATGAGCGATTCGTACCCCCGAGCATCGTTAAGAACAAGGGTGGGAACAATCGCGTTGCGGAGCGATTGGGTATGGAAGTCTTTTACTACGCCTACAATGGGAATATCCGCATTCCACAGGTTAATAGTCTTACCCACAATCTCTTCCGGGGTCAGGCCGTGGCTTGCGGCTAGAGTTTCGTTTACTAGTACTTGGGTGAGTGTGTCGGTATCCGCCGTCAGAGCCGATCCGGCTACTACGGGGATTTGAAAGATGTTCAAATAGCGTGGGTCGGCCGCTTTTAAGTGAGCAACTTGGCTGTCAGCTTCCCCTTCCAGCTTGTAGCCCGTAGCCGACACCCAACCCGAGGCGGGGTTCGCGTAGCCTAAACTAGCCTCCTCCACGGCAGCTAACTGAGTGATTTGCTGACGAAAGGTTCTTTTCTGATCTAGTGAGCTTTCGGGTAATCGAATAGTGAGGGCGGCCTCAGAGCGGAACCCTAAACTGGTTTGCTGTACATACCGCATTTGCTGAAATAGCACCAGCGTGCCGATAATGAATATCTGAGCAATGACAAATTGAAGCACCACCAAACCCTTACGAAGCGTGATGCCTCGAGTGCGCTGCCCCTGCAACACATTACGAAAGGTGTGGATCGGCTGGAAACGAGATAGTATTGAGGCTGGATACCAACCGGAGAATAAACTGATAACGATTCCTAATCCTACCAAAAACAGTAGTAGTTCAGGATGTTGGAACAGTCGCAGTTCTAGCGAAGTATTTAGTAGCGGATTCACTTTTAAGAGTAATAGCTCTACTCCCCCCAGCGCAATGAGTACCGACAGCACCGTAATAGCAGTGGTTTCACTCAGAAACTGACGAACTAGTTGGAAGCGGGTGCTGCCGAGCACTTTGCGTACGCCTACTTCTTTAGCTCGCTGCGTAGCGGTGGCCGTGGCTAGATTGACAAAGTTGATACAGGCAATCAGGATGAGGAACACTGCTACGGCAATGAGTATCCGAATGGTTTCCCAACTCACCCCTTGGTAAGAGTACGTAGAAAAACGGGGATCAAAGTGCATATCGCTCAATGGCTGGAGGTAATGTTTAAACGGCTGCTCATCTAGCGGATAGCTCAGATACTTCTCGATAAAGGCAGGAAATCGAGCGTCAATTATTTCGGGCGACTGTCCTTCGGCTAACAGCACGTACGCTTGATTGCCACTACTCACGCTCGACCACTTTCCTTCCCAGTCGCGAGTGAGATCGGAGAAAAAGATATCAAACGGAAAGTCGGTATTGTTAGGGTAATCTTCCATGATACCTGTGACTATCAATTCCTTCTCCCGGTTTAGCGTAATGGTCTGTCCCATTGGGTCGCGTTCACCAAAATACTTTTTGGCCTGACGCTCCGATAGTACCACCTCATTGGGTTCATCAAGCGCTGTAGCTGCATTACCCATTACGAATTTTCTGTCAAAGATCTGGAAGAACGCTGGTTCTACGTAGGCGATATGCTCTTCTTCTTGAAAGCTCTTTGCTTCGCCATTTTCATCAGTAACGGTAAGCAAAGTTCCTTCCCATTCTGATGCTGCCACTAGAGCCACAGCTTCTACTTCTTCGGAAAAGTCGGTGCGAAAGGCTTCCGGCAAGGGTAACGGAACGCCCGGCATATAGTCTCCTTCGGCCAAGTCGGTAGATTCTTTCACTATTCGGTAGATGCGATCGCGATTTGTATGATAGTTATCAAAACTCAGCCAGTACCGGATTAGTAAAAAAAGTACTAAACTACAGGTAATGCCTAACGACAGTCCCAGAATATTGATAGTTGTGTAGCTTTTGTGCTTCCATAGCGTACGAAAAGCCGTTTTCCAGTAGTTACGCAACATAATTTCTTCAATTAGCAGTGAACAGTGTGCAATGAGCAATTACTAACTGCACATTGATAATTGTATTGGCAACATCTCTTCCAAAGTTAGTCAAGAAATGCAAACAGTTGATTTATAGGTTATTAACCGCTAACTGCCCATTGCTAATTACATAAAGTGTATCGTTTTTGTGACAGTGTGGTGTACGGTTTTGATACAGCATAGTGTGTGTTCAAGTGTTCGTGTATTTTTGTGTTCAAGTTGTTTAGCTATTTTGAACACCTGAACACCTGAACACCTGAACACCTGAACACCTGAACACTAAAACACCAAAACACTATACCACCAAAGTTTTTCGTGTATCTTCGCAGCCATGAGTATTAAGACTTGGGTAGTCATTTTTGGGGGGCTCATTCTATTAGGATGTACTTCCAACGAACGTCGCACTTTTTCGCCAACTTGGGAAGCCCAAGATTCAGGTACTTCGGTTAGTCTGCGAGGACTGAGTGCAGTAGATAGTGAGGTAGTTTGGGCCAGTGGGCAATTTGGAACAATACTCCGCACGGTAGACGGAGGACAGACCTGGGAGAAGAAGCAAATACCAAATACAGATTCAGTCGACTTCCGGGATATTGAAGCGTTTAGCGATCAAGTTGCTTACGTACTTTCGGCGGGTAGTCCAGCGTACATTTTCAGAACCGAAGATGGGGGGGATAACTGGGTCAAGCAGCTAGAAGATACGCTGCCGAATATTTTTTTGGATGGTATGGCTTTTTGGAACGAGCAACGAGGCATAGTCATGGGCGATCCTATAAACGAAAAATTCACGCTATTAAGCACTACCAATGGTGGGCAAAGTTGGACACCAGTAAAGCTTCCTGCTCGTTCTGCTCGGCCTCACGCTGGCGAAGGTGGCTTTGCTGCTAGTGGTACCAATATTGTTACCCAGGGTAGTAACTGCGTGTGGTTTGGTACGGGCGGGGGAGATGCCCGTATTTTTCGGTCATTAGACGGCGGAAAGACGTGGGAAGTTAATAGTAGCCCCTTAGCGCAAGGAACTCCATCAAAAGGAGTATTTTCTTTGGCATTTGTAGATACCTTGCGTGGGATAGCCGTAGGTGGCGATTATCAGAACCCTAACTCGAATGTCAAAAATTCGGCATACACTGCCAACGGAGGGCGTACCTGGTACTCAGCCATTGCTTCACCGCAGGGCTATCGCTCGGGTGTAGCTTATTTACCGGATGCAAATGCCTACGTAGCGGTGGGCACTACTGGCTCCGACTACTCTACCGATATGGGAGTTACTTGGACTTTTATAGATACCGTGGGGTACCACAGTATTCAGGCAGTACCCAATAGCTCAGTAGCCTGGGTTTGCGGCGGTAACGGAAAAATTGCTCGACTTACGTGGTGAAACAGGGGTAAACGCTATTTTGACACTAATGCCGTAGGAATGACGGATGGTTGACGTAAGTAGATTATGCTTTAATTCCTTCTTTTGGAAAAAAGCAAATAGTATGAAAGAGAGCGATACATTAGCCAAGCGACTTCGAGCACGAAGAGTTCAGCGAGGATACTCTCAGGAGTTTCTAGCCGAAAGAGCCAATATCAATACTCGTACTTTACAAAGAATAGAAGCCGGACAAACTGAACCTCGGGGGCATACCCTCATAGCTTTGGCTCAAGGTCTGGATATTGCTATGGATGACTTGATGGATTTTACTAAAAGAGAAAACAGTAATGCCCTTCATGCGATCAATTTGTCAGCTTTAGCATATTGGGCTTTTCCTTTAGGCAATATTATTCTGCCTCTTACTCTTTGGATTATTAATAAAGATAAAGTGAAGGGAGCTAACCAGTTTGGAAGAAGGCAGGTTCTTATTCAATCCGGATGGACCGGAGTAATCTTTTTGTCTTATATCAATTTCTTTCTAAACCCTTGGCTGTACAACATAGGAGACTTCGGCGGTACACTTGCTTGGCTTACTTTTCCCCTTACTACTACTTTTATCGTCTACGGGCTTAATACCTGTTACATTATAATCGTATCTATTTTAATTAGCAAGAACCAACAGGTTCCTTTAGTAGGGCTAAATTAGTACGAATCTACCTCGATTTTATTTTTCGAAGAGTACCAAAAAACTTGATTAGATTGTTGGTGCATTTTGATAAAAATCCCCCAAGTGGGATACGAGGGGATAACCGGCCTCGAAACCGAAGAAAATAATATTATTAAGGGACATATCTTCTTCTATCGGTATGATTTAAATTAATAGTGAGTTATCTTAGGTAAGCAGCATTACAACTAGTGTTCAACCTTACCTTCCGCTCATGATTCTCAATTACTTTAAAGTAGCTTGGCGCGCATTAGGGCGAAGCAAAGGGTACTCCTTTATCAACATTATGGGATTATCCATCGGTCTGGCCTCTGTTATTCTTATTTTCATCTACATTCAGGATGAGCTTACCTATGACACTGCTCATCCCGCTTCTAGCCAGACCTTCGGAATAGGAGTGGAGATAACAAATGAGCAGGGTGAAAAGCGGTTTCATACCACAGTTCCGGCAGGGTTGGCTCATTTGCTAAAGGAGCAAATGCCTAATCAAGTAGCCCATATTTTCCGCTATTATCAGATGGTGTGGTCGTACAGTATGCGGAACCCAGAAGAGGATGAAGTAATCCTTTCGGAAGACGGAGAACTGTTTTTTGTAGAAGACTCCTACGCTAAAGTCATGCACTTTCCGCTAATTCAGGGAAACCGGGATCAGGCATTAACTCAACCGAATAGTGTAGTATTATCCGAGACTGCGGCCCGCCGCCTATTTGGCGATGTAAATGTATTGGGACGACAGTTAGAAATGCAGCACCGAGTGATCACCGATGGATACGTCAGTTTGGAAGTAACGGGAGTGATGGAAGACTATCCGGGCAATATCCATATGCAGCCCGATTATCTAATCTCTATGGCGACAATAAATCCGTTCCTCCAACGCCGAATGGAGACATCAGCGACGGATGTTCTGTCTTCTATGGATAAATTATTTATGGCGACTTATATTCGGTTAACTGACAATGCTGACCTAGAGCACGTAGAGGCCGCCGTGCATCGTATTGCTGATGAGCATTTCCGGGAAGCAAACTTTAAGATTAGCCCTTTTTTGAGAAATGTTACCGACTTTCATTTCGACGATCAGGTGGATTGGTCGTGGTGGAATAGTCAAGCCGACTACAGCTATATTGTTATTTTTGGCTCTATTGGCCTTATGATTCTGCTAATCGCTTGTATCAATTATATGAATCTAGCCACGGCCAAATCGGCCCGAAGAGCACGAGAAATAGGAGTGAGGAAGGCGTTGGGAAGTAGTCGCTGGAGTCTGATATTTCAGTTCTTTCAAGAATCGCTGCTCACTTCTTTTATTGCCTTACTGATAGCGTTGTTGCTGGTTATAATCATTTTACCAACGTATAACCAATTATCTGATAAGCAGTTTACGCTATCTTCTCTCGCTCAGGCTGATGTAATTGGGGCGTTGCTCGTTATATGGTTAATTGTAGCGATCGTTTCTAGTGCCTATCCGGCAATTTTCTTATCAGGATTTAAAACCGCGGAAGTGCTGAAAGGTAAGTTGGTTCTACGAAAGGGTTCTAGCTCGCTACGGAAAGCGCTAGTAATAGCCCAGTTTGCGGTTTCGGTGCTGCTTATTATAAGTACCGGTATTATTCTACAGCAAATGAACTTGGTGGAGAATACCAAACTGTACGACAATGCCGAATCTATTATGTCTATCGCTATTGGTCCGGGAATTGCTCCCACTGAGCGATTTGAGGTGCTGAAAAACGAACTACTAAATAACGGTGATGTTGAGGAAATTACCTTAGCCGTGGGGCTGCCTCGCTTGCCCCATATTCACCCACTAAGTGCGTCGCTTACACTACCCGAACTGAACGACCAAGTGTATAATTGGAAACGGCTGGGTGGCGACTACAACTTTCCTAAAATGTTTAACCTGAAAATACTGGCGGGAAGAAGTTTTGATGAGCAAAACGTCTCTGATTCTAACAACTACCTAGTGAACGAAACCGCAGTTCAGATGCTCAACATTACTCCGGATGAAGTGATTGGCTACACTGTGCTAGACACCATTAGCCAAGAAGGTGGCCGAGTTATTGGCGTAGTGGAAGACTTTCACTTCGAGTCAATTCATACCAGTATAAAGCCAACG
>NZ_JBARYM010000078.1:0-10355 GCF_049647865.1 Tunicatimonas sp.
ATATAAAGCCGAATACGAGGGCTACCCCAGTATTGTGGGTTCGGGACACAACGGCTGCGTACTACATTACATTGAAAACTACAAACCGGAAATTGAAGATGGCGAACTGATTCTGATGGACTTGGGAGCGGAGTACCACGGCTACACTGCCGACGTAACTCGCACCATTCCCGTGAATGGAAAATTCACTGAGGAACAAAAGATCATCTACGATTTAGTGTACGAAGCGCAGGAAGCCGGAATGAAAGTATGTCGGAATGGAGCTACGTTCAAAGAAATTTATCAGGCAACGGCGGAAGTAGTTAACCAAGGGCTACTGGAACTAGGAATATTTGAAAGCTTAGAGAAAGAAGATATGATTAATCCGGCTACGGGGCGCAATCGCTACTATCCGCACGGCTGCTGCCACCACATTGGCCTGGATGTGCACGACAAGGGCCAGTACGATACGCTGCGAACCAATATGGTAATTACGATTGAACCGGGCATCTATATTCCCGAAGGCAGTCCCTGCGACCCCAAGTGGTGGGATATTCCGGTACGGATTGAAGACGATTTTTTGGTAACTGAAGACGGCTACGAAATGCTCTCGGATGCCGCCCCGCGCAAAAGCGAAGAGATAGAAGAATTGATGAAAGAGTCCAGCTTCTTTAATGAAGTGGATTTGCCAACGTTGGGCGGAGAGGAATAGCTCTTAGAAAGCTACGCCGATAGAGAAATTGAAGCCTAGTGTTACAGCTTTACGGCGATTTTGCTGATGGTTAGGATCAAAGTTAGGTCCTAAATTAGCGTCTAGGTAACCGTACTTACCTAAACGTAACTGTATTCCTTGTAGCAAGGAGAATGTATGAGAGCTAGTCGTTTTTCGCTCAGAATAGTTGAAACTACCATTAATAAAACTCTGATCTCGGAAGCTTAACCAAGTGTTATTCATCTGTAGCGATAAATAAACTGAAGACAGATTATTCGCTCTTTCCCCTTTTCTTACGCGCTTAGGTAAGAGGTAGTAGTATCGCATAGCTATATCCGCACCAAACGATTGGCTATTTGTTAATCCACTAGTCCTGTGTCTATATTGAACCAGAAAAGAGAATGGAATACTCACCTTCTGTTCATAAGCAAAGTAGTAGAAGATAGAAAGACCATAATTGCCTCCTGAACTAAAACCAGGAAGACCTATTTTAAACATAGACTTCTCCTCTACATTGGCCCGGGTCCAGTACTTGGACTTTTCTTTTAGTGAAAAGTCCGAGGAATAGGCTGCTTCTTCGGTGTAAGTAATGGTTACGGTATCCTGTTGAGCGAAAAGCGGTTTTGTTAAAAAATAGAGACTTAGGCCGATAATAAGAATGAATGGTTTGTGCTGCATATCTGGATGTTTAAAGAGGTAGGTTGGATTAACGATGAGAAGAGGAGAAAATTCAGAAAGCGATGCCGATAGAAAAGTTTCCATCAAAAAATCCAGCATTCTCATATGGGACATTGCGCGATGCCGGGCGATAACCGTAGCCTAGGTTTACATCAATGTAGCCGTACTTTCCTAATCGGCGTTGCAAACCATACAAGAGGGAAAAAGAATTGCTTCTAAAAATCTGGAGGTCAGAATTAAACATTCCGGGTGCTCTGGCAGTCCTATAACCGTTCCAAGAATTATTGCTTTGTATAGAAAAGTAGTTGGCAGATAAGTTATTAGCACTTTTTCCTTTCATGACTCGCCGGGGTAATGCATAATAATAGCGTAAAGCTACATCAGCACCAAGTGTATTATTACCCCACCCAGTCATACTATGTCTATACAGAGCCAGAAAAGAGAAAGGTATCCCAATCTTACGTTCATAAGCAGATTGGTAGCCAATGAAAGGGCCTATAAAGCCGCCCCAGCCGAACTCAGAAAGACCAACCTTAAACATAGACTTCTCTTCCACATTGGCCCGGGTCCAGTACTTGTACTTTTCTTTTAGTGAAAAGTCCGAGGAATCGGCTGCTTCTTCGGTGTAGGTAATTGCTGCTGTGTCTCGCTGGGCAATCACTGCTTGGATAGGCAAAAGCCAGCTAAGGGCGATAAGAAGAACGGGCAGTCTTTTTAGCATTTTTTTCTAGTTTGTTGATATTGATCGTATTGTAGGAGGTTTTGATAAATACAGTAGGCTGATTGGCCTGATGCTCATAAGACTCAAAGGTGTCTTTACCCAAAATTATACTTCCTTCTGATCTTTTTCCGGGAAGGGCTGTTTGAATACTTCCGGCAGAAGCTTCCAAAATGTAGTAGTAAGCAATAGGGTCAGTAGCCGCAAAGGAAACTTTGGTGCGCGAGGCATCAATAGCCGTTTTAGTAAGCTGATTTTGGGTGCTAATATCAATTTCGCCGTAGCTGCTGTTGCTTACTAACGTTCCGGCCAAACCACTGCCGGTTATGTTGGTCTTTTTAGTATCCACGCTTACATCAGCATTGATTTGAGTCATTAGGATATCACCGTAGTTAACATCCATACGGAGGTTGCCCTGAACGTTGTTTACCTGAACTTCGCCAAAGCTAGCAGTGACCTTTGCAGTACCTTGCCAATCATTCAGGAAAATATTTCCGTAGCGGTTATTGATAGAAATCTGGCTATTCTGGGGGATACGTACTTCGTAAATGGCTAGCAGATTGCTTCGTACTTTCGTCCTGCCTTCAGTAATGCGGAAGAAGTTTCTAAATTCTATCTGTTGGTCTTTAACGTCAATTGCGTACCGAAGAGTGCTTAAGTCTTGTTCCGCTACCGACCGGTTGGGGTGTTTGGCCACTAGCTTGAGAGTGATACCTACTTCGTTTCTATTCCAACCCTGTAGATCAATCGTCGCTTTTTCGGCATTGAAAACGATTTTTTGTGCTACCTTCCAGGGAATCTGTCGCTGAATAGTTTTAGTGACTACCTGAATTTTATCTTGGGCAGCGGCGGGCAGAATCATTATCCCCCAGCCTATATTAACTATACACAGTATTCTTAACCAAATCATAGCACCAGTTGAATGAGTTCTTTAGTAGCATCCGCTTTCATATTCTGAATTCGTACTTGATATTTAATTAATGCCGGATCATGACCTAATTGATCTAAGGTTTTCCGTAGCTCAGTTTCTTCGGTATCTAGTTCTTCCCAATGAGCCATAAGCGATTGAAATTCCTGGGTCTGGCACACCGGCTGGCTCTGGCAGTGCTGCTGAATAAACTCCCAAGCCTCCTCTTCCAGAGCGGCCTCTTCCAAAGCAGATTCTTCCGTTTCTGAAGGTATTCCGGTATCTGCTACCCACTCCTCACTATAGGTAGTCGTTACTTCTTCTCCCCAGCCTTCACTAAGTACCAAGCCTGCTACGATTAGCAGAGAGACCACCGCCGCAGCCGCGAAGGGCCACCATAATTTTTGGGTTTTAGATTCATTAGCTAATGATGCTTCAATAGTATTCCAAACATTCGCCCGGGGCTCGCGATCAGGTAATTGATCTATACTGCGCCGGAAGGCTTCTTCTGATACCAACTGTTGCTCTAGTCGCTGCCAAGTATTTGATTTGGCACTGCGTTCGGGTAACTGCTGAATAGCTTTTCGTAACGGTTCTTCTGGATTCATACGTACCACGATTTTAACTTTATTCGTAATAGCTGTTTGGCGTAGTGCAGTTGCGACTTTGAGGTTCCTTCCGAGATGCTGAGCATATCGGCTACTTCGCGGTGGGCGTACCCCTCAACTTCTATCAGCAGAAATACCGCCCGGCACTTGGCCGGAATTTCGCGAATGGCTTGATCAAGTACTTCTCCGCTCAAATCATCAGGCCAGATTATAGCAGCAGTTGAGTCGGGTAGCAGGGGTTCGTACCGTTTTTCGTGCTGAATTTTCCGTAGTGCCTTTCGTACCATTATCGTTTTGATCCAACCGCCCAGCGAACCCACGCCCCGAAACTGTCCTATGTCTTTAAACACTTGAATGAATCCTTCCTGCAAAACATCGTGGGCATCGTCTTCATCATTAGTGATGCGATAGACCGTAGAATACATGATTCGTTGGAACTGCTCAAACAGTTGGCGTTGTGCGCATCGGTCACCTTGTCGGCACCCTTCTACCAACTGCTGGTCAGTCATAAATTCGCTTATTAGCACAGTATTCAGTTCGTTCTATCAGTATGGGACAAACCGAAAGTAAAAGGTTGGAAAGAGAGAGAAAATAATAATAAGTGATGATTAATGAGTCGTATTACTAATCATTATTCACCACTCATCATTCATTCCACGAGCGAGGGGGTAATTGGAAGTGCTGACGGAAACGGTCTTCTAGCTTGGCTAAATATTCGGTGGCATCGGCATCACCCTCCTTCGGAGCCCAACTGGCAAATTCTTTATCAGTTAACACATCATAGGGGCCGGGCTTGACTTCTAGCACGACCGTATCGGGTTCTAGGGCAATAAAGGTGTGCCATACTCCCGCTCGGTAGTCTACTCCGAACGTTCCTTCTTTAGGATTCATATACACGAAATCCTTCGCTTGGTACGTACCATCGTCCGAAAAACGAACGAATCCTAAGCTACCCTGAATGACCAAGGCGGACTCAGCCTTCGGTACAGCTACGTGTCGGTGCGGTGCTACATAGGTTCCCGGCTGAAAGGCGTTGAGCATCCGTTGCAAGGTATCTTCATCTCCGGTGTGCAACACGTGAATATTACGTTTACGATCACTTTCACGGGCGTCCTGGGCTTTCTGATCAATCAAGGCCTGATCGATGATAGCGGTATGCTGGTGTTGAGACAGGGTGGCGGCAGGTGAGATTTGGTGAAGTTTCATAGTAAACTACTTCAATCCAGCTTGCTTTAAAATTGCATTCAGCGTTCCGCGGGGTACTTCGTCCGATGGTTTATGACCAGCAATAATGACGATACCTTGCTTGGCGGAGTGCTTGTAGACACGATGGCTTCCCCGTTGTCTCGCTACTTTCCAACCATCATCTTCTATCATTCTAATAACTTCTTTATATTTCACTAAGTACTAAGTTTTCTCCAAACGAAGTTTGCTCTGGAATTTCCTGACCATCTTCTTTTAGCACCTCTATATAGAGGCCAATTGCCTCAAGAATATTCTGCTCGATTTCCTCCCGGCTACTTCCTGCACTAGTGCAACCGGGTAAATCCGGCACATAAGCTGAATAGCCATCTTTTGATTTCTCGTAAATTACCAAATACTTTTTCATAGCTATATTTTTTTATTTCGCTAATAAAGACTCTCCGGTCATCTCTTCCGGTTGACTAATTCCCATGATTTCCAGAATAGTGGGGGCAATATCGCCTAGTTTGCCATTGTTCAGTTTTCCGCGGTAGTCGTCATCCACCATAAAGCAAGGAACCGGAACGGTAGTATGCTGAGTATGAGGCGATCCATCGGGATTTTTCATACGATCCGCATTACCGTGGTCGGCCAGTACAATGGCAGCGTAGCCATTGTCTAACGCAGCGGTCAGCACATCTCTGGCGCATCTATCCACCGTTTCGCAAGCTTTCACTGTAGCATTAAAATCCCCAGTGTGGCCTACCATATCGGGGTTGGCGAAATTGAGGCAGATGAAATCTACGTCGCCTTCTTTTATCTTGGGAATAATTGCATCCCGAATATTGTAAGCACTCATCTCGGGCTGCAAGTCGTAGGTGGCTACTTTAGGCGATTGGCACATAATGCGTTCTTCGCCCTCAAATGTTTCTTCTCGTCCGCAGTTGAAGAAAAAAGTTACGTGCGGGTACTTTTCGGTTTCAGCAATCCGAATCTGCTGTTTACCGTGTTCAGCTAGAATTTCACCCAGTACGCGGTCAGTCGGTTTATTGTCAAACAAAATAACTACGTCTCGGAAGGTATCATCGTACTCGGTCATGGTAAGGTAGCGTAAATTCAGCGGCTTCATGTCCTGTTCCAGAAACGCTCTTTGGGTCAACGCTTCCGTGATCTGTCGGGCCCGGTCGGTACGGAAGTTGAATGATAGCACTACATCGCCTTCTTCTATCTTCGCTACTGGCGCGCCATTCTCCGTAATCACAATTGGTAAGATAAACTCATCGGTCGTATTATCGTTGTACGACTGCTGAATGC
Source organism: Tunicatimonas sp. (assembly GCF_049647865.1). NCBI lineage: Bacteria > Pseudomonadati > Bacteroidota > Cytophagia > Cytophagales > Catalimonadaceae > Tunicatimonas > Tunicatimonas sp. The sequence continues at coordinate 6,099 of NZ_JBARYM010000078.1, forward strand.
CTTCGGTGGCACGCTCAACTTCGCGGCCTCTGCCGTGCACCATTGCATCGTAAGCCAATTTAATGCGTTCCCAGCGTTTGTCGCGGTCCATCGCGTAGTAGCGACCAATCACGGTAGCTACTTTCCCAGTGGTTTCTTTCATGTGACTTTCTACGTCTGCTAGGTAGCCTTTGCCCGCTTTAGGATCGGTATCGCGCCCGTCGGTAAAGGCGTGTAAAAACACTTTTTCCAGTCCTGCCTCTGCAGCTGCTGAGCAGAGACCCTTCAGGTGATTAATGTGGGAATGTACTCCCCCATCGGATACCAGCCCGATGAAGTGGACCTTCTTGCCGTTCTCTTTGGCGTACCGAAAAGCTTCCTGTAACGGTTGTTTCTTCTGGAATTCTCCTTCTTCAATCGCGGTGTTGATGCGCTCCAGCATTTGGTACATAATACGTCCGGCCCCCAGGTTCATGTGGCCCACTTCGGAGTTGCCCATCTGCCCCTCGGGTAGCCCCACCGCCTTGCCAGAAGCCTGTAACTGACTATGAGCGTATTTCTTGTAAAGAGAATCTACAAAAGGAGTGTTAGCTTGGTCTACAGCTGAAACTTCGGGGTTTTCGGCCACGCCCCAGCCGTCGAGTATCATTAGAATAGCTTTTTTGTTCATTGTTTGGTTTTGTGGTTAAAAAAATCCTCGTGGTGTATTGACTGTCAAAGTATATCTATCAAATTTGTTGGTACTAAGGTAACCATTTATCCTATTTTTATATGCCTCTACAACTATCAGAAATCTATATTTATCCAATAAAGTCGCTAGGTGGTATTCGCTTGTCGGAAGCCCAACTCACCCAACGCGGACTGGCCTACGACCGCCGCTGGATGCTGATTGATGAGCAAGGGTTCCTGACCCAACGCGAGATTCCGAAGATGGCTCTACTAGAAGTTTCACTCCAAGCTGATTATTTGGAGGTACGCAGCCTGACCGGAGGTTCGTCGCTTAATGTTCCGTTAACCCTCGCCCCGAATGCTGTCACCAAACCGGTGCCGATCTGGGACGATACCACTACCGCTCAATGGGTAAGCGAAGAAGCAGACCAGTGGTTTAGTGAGACATTGGATCATCCTTGCTCTTTAGTGTACATGCCTGATTACAGTGAGCGAACGCAGGTAGGTAAAACGAGCGGCAGAGAACAATTTGTAAGTTTTGCCGATAGCTACCCGGCCCTGCTTGTTGGTCAAGCTTCCCTGGATGACCTTAATATCCGTTTAGCTGAGCCGGTACTTATGAATCGCTTTCGGCCTAACTTGGTGTTTACCGGCGGAGAAGCCTATGAGGAAGATCAGTGGTACGAATTCAGCATAGGAGATGCTACCTGTTGGGCCGAGAAACCATGCGCTCGCTGTATGGTTGTCACCATTGATCAAAGTACTGCCGAAAGAGGAAAGGAACCGCTAACTACTTTAACGAAGTATCGTAAGCAGGGTAATAAAGTACTATTTGGGCAGAGTATATTGTTTGAGCCGGGAAGAATCATCCACAAAGGAGATATGATTGAGATAAAAACGCGCAAACCGAATATTTCGTAAGTACAAATTTTCAGGCACTGGAAATTTGATACAGTAGGTTCTGTATCGCAATCAAAATTCTTCCTCAATATATAAAATTGGAAGCTTCCCCTTCATTTGGTAGACTATTTTTATTCAAGTGTTACCTTTTCTTAACCCAGAGTTAACGGTTTCATAACCAAACTAACCCTCTTCTACACCTACCTTTACGAGAAATCTACCAGGCTATTCGTTCACCTAGCCTCTTGGGCTTCCGGTCCCTTCAATCGTCCTATATTTATTAACAACGCTTACTAAATACCTTAAGCATATGGATATTCTTTTACCCAAACCTACTTGGCGACTTACGTTTTTAAGTTTCGTCGCTCTATATTTTCATGCAAACGTGCTGTTAGCGCAAGAACGTACCCTCAGTGGGACGGTAACTGACGAAGAAAGTAGTCCTATTCCCGGAGTGAATATTCTGGTGAAAGGCACTACCCAGGGAACGATTTCGGATATTGAGGGTGCTTTCCGCCTATCAGTGCCCGAACAGGCTGAAACATTGGTGTTTTCTTTCGTGGGCTACGAAACCCAGGAGGTCGCTATCGGTAGCCAATCTACCTTTGATATACAAATGATGGCCGATGCGGCCCAGCTTTCAGAGGTGGTCGTAACTGGCTATACTACTCAGGATAAAATGGATCTTACTGGCGCCGTATCAGTCGTAGAAATCGAAGATGTGCAGAGTTTTCCGGTAGCGGGTGTCGACGAGATGCTGGAAGGCCAAATAGCTGGAGTAAGCGTAATCAGCGACAACTCACCGGGAGCTAATACTGCCGTGCGGATTCGTGGCTTTGGCACCATTCGGAATAATGACCCACTCTATATCGTTGACGGAGTACCGACTACCACCGGAATCAATCTGATTAACCCTAACGACATTGAGTCCATACAGGTGCTGAAGGATGCTTCCTCGGCCTCCATCTATGGTTCTCGGGCAGCCAACGGAGTAGTCATTGTTACCACCAAGAAAGGCAGAAGTGAAGAACCAACCATTAAGTTGCGCTCCTACGTTGGGGTGCAGCAGGCATTTAATTTGCCCAACCAACTTGGGGCGCAGGAGTACGGTGACTTACTTTGGCAAGCGACCCGTAACGATGGAAATATCCCGGCTAGCGATATTTACGGCAATGGGCCTAGTCCAGTGATTCCTGCCTTTCTGGATGCTGAGCAAACCATTCCGTCGGCCAACACTGACTGGATAGAAGAGATCTTTGAGCCGGCTTTGATCCAGTCTCATTTCTTGGAGTTTGGTAAAGGAAATGAGCAGGCTCATTCGTTTCTATCGCTGGGTTTCTTCGATCAGGAAGGTATTTTACAGTACACTGATTTTCAGCGGGTAACCGCTCGGATTAATACTGATTTTAAACCAGTTGAGTGGTTAACCATTGGTGAGAACTTTTCGGTAGCCCACTCGTGGCAAACTGAAACTACTACCAACTCGGTACTAGGTAGCGTGGTGTACGATGCTTTCCGCTTCCCTTCTATTGTACCCGCCCGTGATATTAACGGCGAGTTTGGTGGTAATCCGATTAACGACGTGCAAAACCCACTGGGCAAGCTGTATCGTAACCGCGACAATCAGGACCTTACGTTGCGCCTTTTCGGAAATGCCTACGCCGATATACGCATACTAAAAGAACTGACCTTTCGTACCAATTTCGGACTAAGCTATACCAACTTCAACACGCGCAATTTCGCTCCGCAGTACAATGATATTCTGAGCCAGCGATTAGCAAGCGATCTTTCTACTGCTAACGAATTTAGTACGGACTGGGTGTGGTCAAATACGCTGAACTATCTGAAGGATTTTGGGCAGCATTCGGTGGATGTTTTGGTCGGAATAGAATCCGTAAACTCGTACCGGGAGGGATTCCGAGCTTCCCGCGTGGGTTTCCCTTATAATGAGCCTAACTTTCAGTACCTGGACGGAGGCGATGGAGCTGACCAGCGTAACGCGGGAGATGCGCTAGAATGGTCACTTTTCTCATACTTCGGAAAAGTCAACTACGAGTTTGATCAACGTTATCTGCTATCATTTACCCTGCGTCGTGATGGTTCGTCCCGCTTGGGTAATAACAAGTGGGGTAGTTTTCCGGCAATTTCAGCGGGATGGCGTATTTCGGAAGAAGATTTCTTTAACGTACCGGCGATCAACCAGCTAAAGTTACGGGTAGGTTATGGTCAAAATGGTAATCAGGATATTCCGCCTTTTTCTACCATCTCTAGCTTCGCTACCAATCCGTTTTATTCTAACTACGCTATTGGCGGCGGGCAGAACAGTGTTCAGCAAGGTTTCACCGAAACTCGTAATGCTAACCCCGATCTGAAGTGGGAAACAACCAATCAGACTAATATTGGGCTAGACATTACGCTTTGGGAAAATCGCTTGCTGGCTGGAGCAGATTACTTCTACAAGCGCACCGAAGATTTGCTGGTGGAGCGTCCGTTGCCTCCGGTGGCGGGTGGCACCAACCAAACCATCTGGGATAATGTAGGGGCCATGGAAAATTCCGGTTTTGAGTTCTACGCCAGCTATCAGGATGATCGGTCGCAGGATTTTTCCTGGCACGTGGATCTCAATTTTGCGGCTATCCAGAACGAATTGGTAGATTTGCCAGAGGATATTGACTTTCTATCGGTTCCCCGTTCGGCATTACATACCAC
>NZ_JBARYM010000079.1:0-12787 GCF_049647865.1 Tunicatimonas sp.
ATCAAGAATAACAGATTCGTCAGAAGAAGCGATCCGTACTCCCTGTTCAAACCGATGACTTAGGAAGTATATCTGTAGTGGAAATGCCCAGCGGGACATGTCTTCGTAGAAATCATTCAAGTACGGATTGTCCCGAACGGCTTCCAATTCAGCTTTAGCCTTGAAGTGTTTAGCTAATCGATTAACTAAGGTGGTTTTTCCTGCTCCAATATTTCCGGATACTGCGATAATCACAGAAATATAACCAATAGTTTACTCAGAGGTTTTGACGGTAGCACTAACGCATGAGCCTTTACTCAAAAGCGTGACCACGGTAGCGAACAGTGCGGTAGATAATTAGCATTCCGGCAAATGAGAGCGGAGCGACGATAGCTCCTTCCCATCCACTCAGGCCTTTTTGCATCATCAGGTAGGCTACCAGCACGGGTAAGCCCACAAAAAATAAGCTAACCCCACAAGAGAGCAGGTTTAGCAGTAGGAAAGTTATTTGGTGAGTTAACGAAACTGAAGTAGCTGGAGTAACTGGAGCTTCGTATGCCGGTCTGGGTGGAGGGGTTGGCCGATGATGATAAATTTGCTCAAAACGGGCCTGATACTGAATGCTAGCTTGCGTGTATGCTTGGGCTAACTTTTGCTTGTGGTGGACCAGTAGAAGTTCGTAAGCAGTAGCTATCTGCCGAAATCTATGGTGAGCTTCCTGGCTGGAATTAACATCCGGGTGATACTGAAGCGCTAGAGCGCGGAATGCCTTTTTAACATCTGTAACAGTTGCTCCCGGTGAAAGTCCCAGGGTGTAGTAATACTCATCCATAATCGGTTGCTCAGCAATTAAAAAATCGAGAAGACAACTGTTTTAGCTACTTAAAAGTAAGCAGAAGTTGGGGATCAATACAAATAGTTTCGTAAAAATCTTGTTCAGCTTGTGTTACCACGCCGGGAAAGTCGCCTACGTTACCCAGTAAATCAGTCATCACCTGAAAGTGTAAATGGGGTGGCCAGTCGCCGTTCTCAGGGAAATCGCCTAGCTCGCCCACTGGCTGATTCTTATCAATAGTTTGCCCAAATCGAAGGTTATTTAATGAGCGTCGGCTCAAATGACCGTAAAGCGTAAAAAAGACCATTCCTTCGATGATATGTTTCAAAATGATGGTTGGTCCGTAGTCTCCGTAGCCTCGGTTATCCCGGAAGCTATGTACCTTACCCGGCCAAGGAGTGTATACCTGAGTGTAAGCTGCCGTCCAGATATCTACTCCCAAATGAATACAGCGCGGTTCTTCCCCCCAATACTGAGGGCTACGCTGGTAAAGTGAGCGATGTTCCAGAAACCCTCCAATACCTGGTCTACCCAATAGCAATGAATCGATAGTTTCACTAAAACGAGCTGTATCTGATACAATTTCTGATGTCAACTTGGGATTATTTAGACTCAAATCCAGAGATTGTAGCTTAGAAGCAGCAAAGTTAGGAAACACCTGACCGATCTGACCGTTACATACTTTTAAACACTGCTCAATACTTTTTTTCATGCTAATACTAGAACCAAATCATTCATCTATTCTCGCCGTAAACTTATCTCTAAGTTTATCCAGAAACGCAGGCTTTAGTAGCTTCTTGTCCCTTACATAATAAAAACTCGCAATAATAGAACAAACGTTGACTGCCTTACTTTTTTTTGAAAATTAAAATTTTAAGTTTAACCTAATTTTTTTACGACAAACTATCTAACTAAATGGACCAACACGAATTAGAAACCTTATGCATCAATACTATCCGAACCCTTTCTATGGATTCGGTTCAAAAAGCGAACTCCGGCCATCCGGGTACGGCTATGAGTTTAGCCCCCATTGCTCATGTACTCTGGTCGCGCATAATGAATTACAACCCCCAGGATGAAAGCTGGCCTAATCGGGATCGGTTTATCCTCTCGGCCGGACACGCTTGTATCCTTCAGTACAGCATTCTGCATCTAACCGGATACGACCTAACAATAGATGATCTAAAAAACTTTCGGCAGTGGGAAAGCAAAACGGCGGGGCACCCGGAGTATCACTTGACCCCTGGTATAGAAGTAACTACTGGGCCATTAGGGCAAGGATTTGCGAATGGGGTTGGATTTGCTATTGGTCAAAAGTTTTTAGCGGCTCGCTACAATAAGGAGGGGAAAGACATCTTTAATTATAAGACCTACGCAATTTGTAGTGATGGTGATTTAATGGAGGGCATCTCTTCCGAAGCGGGTTCTCTAGCTGGTCACCTGAAGCTAGGTAATATGATCTATCTCTACGATGATAACAACATCACTATTGACGGGACGACTAGCATTACCTTTACCGAAGATGTAGAAGCGCGGTTCCGCTCGTTCGGTTGGCATACGCAAACGGTAGAAGATGTGAACGACTTGGATGCGCTGGAGCAAGCCATTCGTACTGCCGAAGCGGTAGAAGATCAGCCTTCACTCATTCGGGTGAAAACGATTATTGCCTACGGAAGTCCGAACAAAATTAATACCTCAGGAGCCCATGGTGCTCCCTTAGGCGATGATGAAGTAGCGGCTACCAAGAAAAACTTAGGGTGGGACCCCGATAAAAAATTCCACGTACCGGAAGAGGTGTACGACTTCTATAAGCAAGCGGTGAAAGAACGGCAAGAAAAAGAAGAGAAATGGCAGAAGCTCTTTGAATCGTATAAATCTGAACACGGTGATTTAGCGAAAGAGTACCTGAACTTCACCAAAGAACAATATCCTTCGGGATGGCAAGATGACTTGCCGGTATTTAAACCCGAAGAAGGAAGCATTGCTACCCGAAATGCGGGTAAAAAGGTGATGAACGCCATTGCGAAGCACTTTCCTTTAATGATAGGAGGAGCGGCTGACTTGGTAGAATCTACCAAAACCGAAGTAGAAGAATCAGGTAGCTTTGAACCGGGCAACTACGGCGGGCAAAACATTCATTTTGGTATCCGAGAGCATGCGATGGGTGCCATTGTAAACGGACTGACCCTTACTGAAGGAACCATCGCCTTCGGGTCAACTTTCTTCATCTTTACCGATTATATGCGACCTACATTGCGCTTAGCCGGAATTATGAAGCTTCGCTCAATATTTATCTACACCCACGATAGTATTGGGCTAGGCGAAGACGGAACTACCCACCAACCGATAGAACACTTATCGTCTATGCGCGCTATTCCTAATTTGGTCAATATTCGTCCGGGCGATGCCAACGAAACCGCCCACGCTTGGCGAGTAGCGATTGAACATAAAGACGGCCCCGTAGCGATTATACTGACCCGTCAAGGAATTCCGGTGATCAATTACGAGCACTGTGAAGGACCCCAAAGCTTAGAAAAGGGTGCTTACATCCTCAAAGATTCGGACGATACGCCTCAATTGATTTTAATGGCCAGTGGCTCTGAAGTGCACCTAGCATTGGAAGCACAGGAAAAGTTGGCCAGTGAAGGTATTCACGCCCGGGTGGTGAGTATGCCGAGTTGGGAGCTATTTGAGAAGCAGGATGCTTCTTACAAAGAAAGTGTATTCCCCAAAGAAGTGCGTAAACGAATCTCTATTGAAGCTGGGATTACGATGGGCTGGCACAAGTACATTACCGACGAAGGTGTGGCCATTGGTATTGATACCTACGGTGAGTCTGCTCCCGGTAAAAAGCTGATGGAAGAGTTTGGCTTCACTACCGAAAACGTAGTAAAGCACGCCAAGCAATTGGTGGAAACGGCTAACGTATAATCCGTTGAGACGAAAAATCTTGTTGAGACGCAAAATCTTGCGTCTCAACAGATACCCAAACCTAACCCCTAAACTATGAAACTAGGTATTGCTGCCGACCACGGTGGATTCCACGCCAAAGAAAAGCTGAAAGAATTTATTCATACGCTCGAGGGAATCTCGCTAGTAGATTATGGTGCCAAGGAGTACGATGCGCTGGACGATTATCCGGATTTTGCCGAACGAATTGCTCGAGCAGTAGCCAGTGGAGAGGTAGAGCGAGGTATCGCGATCTGCGGCAGTGGGGTGGGAGCCTCTATTGCGGCTAACAAAATTGACGGAGTGCGCGCCGCGCTCATCTGTGATACCTACTCGGCCCGACAGGGAGTAGAACACGACGATATGAATATCATCTGCTTCGGGGCCCGGGTATTTGGTGAAGAGCTAATCAAAGAAATGACTAAAGCCTTTCTGAACGCTAAATTCTCTGGAGAAGAACGCCACGTGCGTCGTCTCAATAAAGTACTCGCACTTGAAAATAATAATGAGTAGTGACTAATGAATGATGATTAATACCAGTCATTATTCATTACTCATTCATCATCAATCATTAAACTAATTATGGAACACGAACAATGTGAATTTGGAATGGTCGGCCTAGGTGTAATGGGCAGTAATTTCCTAATGAACGTCGCCGACAGTGGTTTTACCGCGGTGGGTTACGATAAAGATGCTGAAAAAGCTAAAGCCCTAAATGACGCTAGTGAAGGCCGAATAGACGGTGTCACGACCATCGATGAATTTTTATCTCGGCTAGCTACACCTCGTAAAATTATGATGCTGGTTCCGGCGGGTCCCATTGTGGATGCGGTAATTGAGGAGCTAATGCCGCACTTGGAGCCTGGCGATATTTTAATTGACGGCGGTAACTCTTATTTCAAGGATACTGATCGCCGAACCGAGAAGCTAGAAAAAGAAAACTTGCGATACATCGGCATCGGTGTATCTGGGGGCGAGGAAGGAGCCCGACATGGCCCTAGTCTGATGCCCGGAGGCAGTAAAGAAGCCTACGAAATCGTTCGGCCTATGATGGAAGCAGCGGCGGCCAAAGTGAACGATGAGCCTTGCGTTACTTATCTCGGAAGTAAGTCTGCGGGGCACTTCGTGAAAATGGTGCATAATGGTATTGAGTACGGCATTATGCAGCTCACTGCCGAAGTGTACGACTTTATGAAGCGCGGCATGAAGCTAGGTAACGACGATATTCAGCGACTGTTTGCTAAATGGAATGAAGGGGAGCTTCAGTCATTTTTAATAGAGATCACCGCTAATATCTTTAAGCAACCCGATGAAAAGGGCGATGGACTGCTGGTGGATAAAATCTTAGATAAGGCTAAGCAAAAGGGTACCGGTAAGTGGACTTCCCAAGTGGCGATGGATCTGGGCATTCCAATCCCTACAATTGATGTATCGGTAACCATGCGATTTCTGTCAGCCCTGAAGCAGCAGCGAGTCGAAGCTTGTAAAGATCTGGACTTAGGTGATCTGGACGTGGCCGAAGATCGGCTAAACACCGAAGAAGAACTGGAACACGCGCTATACTTCGCTATTGCTACTACTTATGCTCAAGGATTGGCTCTACTAGAAGCGGCTTCGGAAGAATTTGACTACGGCATTAATCTGGAAGATGTAGCGCGTATCTGGCGCGGAGGCTGCATAATCCGGGCGACCTTTTTAGAGGATATTATGAAAGCGTATCGCCAACGGCCCGATCTACCTAATCTGATTTTGGATGAAGCACTCGCTAAGATCTTGAAGGAACGCCACTCCTCAGCTCGTAAAGTAGTTCAGCTAGGCGTAGAACAAGGTATTCCGGTACCCGCGATGGCTTCTGCGCTTACCTATTTCGATGCGTACCGAAGTGAGCGCTTACCGTCTAACCTAACCCAAGCCCAGCGCGATTACTTCGGTGCCCACACTTACGAACGCACCGACGAGTCTGGCAGCTTCCATACTAATTGGAATGAATAACAAAGTGGCTTTTGGGGATTAGGTATTAGGGTTTAGAAGTGCTATTACACATAGATAGTAAGTGTGAATATATCTAACCTCTAATCTCTACCTCCCAAGTCCCAAAAACTAACCCCTAACTCCCAAAACATGAACTCTGTGGACTATCAAAATATAAACCCTACCACCATTGTCATCTTCGGAGGCAGTGGCGATCTTAATAAGCGAAAACTGATTCCCGCGCTGTATAATCTGTATATTGATCGGTATTTGCCGGAGCAGTTTCATATTATTGGGTTGGGAAGAACCGAGTTTTCCGACGAAGAATTTCGCGAGATGCTGGAAGAAGGAGTAAACGATTTCTCCCGGCGTAAGGCCGAGAACGGTAGTTGGGAAGAATTTCGTGAACATATTTCTTATCACGTTTCTAATGTAAAAGATTTGGAATCGTACAAAGAAATTGTCGGCTTAGTAAAGCAAAAGGAAGAAGAGTGGGGAGCTAAAGAACCTAACCGGTTGTTCTACCTTTCGGTGTCGCCCTCGCTATTTGAGCCAATCGCTATTAATTTGGGGCGAGCTGAAGCGTGCAATGACCCCAATCGTACTCGGATTGTGGTAGAAAAGCCTTTCGGACATGATCTGAAGACCGCTCATTCACTGAACCGACTGCTTACCAAGATATTCAAAGAGCAACAAATCTATCGGATTGATCACTACCTAGGAAAAGAGACGGTTCAAAACATATTAACCTTCCGGTTTACGAATGCGCTATTTGAGCCTATCTGGAACCGGAACTATATTGACCATGTGCAGATTACCGTATCGGAAACGGTGGGCGTAGGAACTCGAGGTGGTTACTACGAAGGTTCCGGCGCATTGCGCGATATGGTTCAAAATCATGTGTTGCAACTGGTAGCGATGATCTCCATGGAGCCTCCAATCTCGCTGAATGCCGATGAGATTAGGAACAAAAAGGCCGAAGTGATTCGCGCTATGCGAAAGTATAGCCCTGACGAAGTAAAAGAACACGCAGTACGCGGGCAGTATGGTCCTGGCTGGATTAAGGGCGAAGAAGTGATTGGCTATCGCGATGCTGAGGGCGTGGCCGAAGATTCCAATACTGAAACTTACGCCGCCGCTAAATTTTATATCGATAACTGGCGCTGGCAAGATGTTCCCTTCTATGTGCGTACCGGAAAACGGATGGCCGATAAAACTACCGCAATTACTATTCAGCTGAAATCAGCTCCGCACCGCGCCTTTGTAAGTAACGGGAGGATCAATCAGGACCCGAACCGGATTGTGATCAATATCCAGCCCGAAATGGGGATGAAGATTCGCTTTCAGGCTAAGCGACCCGGAGTGAGCCAAATCGTTAATCCAGTAGAGATGATCTTCGACTACGATGAAGCTTATGATGCACCAACACCTGAGGCTTACGAAACATTACTACTGGATGCTATCGCCGGGAACGCCGCGCTCTTTATGCGGGCCGATCAGGTGGAGGCCGCTTGGGAAGTAGTTATGCCTATCTTGGAAGCTTGGGAGAATGAACCGATCAACGATTACCCCAGCTACGATGCTGGAAGCTGGGGACCTAAAGCGGCGGATAAATTACTTGCCCAAAATGGTCACCGCTGGTTCAACCCTCCGGCTCGAAATGTACTGGAAACCGTTATTGAAGATAAACACAACGAATCAAAAGCCGGGGTAATCAATCTTCATACTTACAACGAAGTAGATGACCTTAGCTACTGCGCGGCTGAATTATTTGCTACTAAAGCGCAAGAGGCTGTAGAAAAATACGGACGCTTCACGGTTTGTTTGTCGGGAGGCAGTTCTTCCAAAGCTATGTACGAGCTACTGGCTAAAGAGCCACTATCATCAAAGGTTCCTTGGAAGAATGTGTATGCTTTCTGGGGCGACGAGCGAGCGGTGTCAATCGACCACGCCGATAGTAACGCTGGTATGGCGATGGACGCTCTACTGCGCCATGTACCTATTCCTGAAGATCAAATATTTCCGATACAGGGCAATTTACGAGCTGATGTTGCTGCCTTGCAGTACGAAGAAGTGCTTCAGCGTTTCTTCCAGGGTCGTTCACCTCGGTTTGACTTGGTTTGGTTGGGTATGGGTGGCGATGGTCATACGCTGTCGGTATTTCCTGGCGTATCCATTTCTCAGAAGGAAATGACTTGGGTGAAGGAAGTTTTTGTCCCGAAACTGGATAGCTACCGTATTACGCTTACGCCTCAATTGGTAAATCAGGCCCACAGTATAGCTTTTATTGCCTACGGCGAAGGAAAAGCAGATGCCCTAAAGCATGTACTGGAAGGACCGTACGAACCCAATCAGTATCCTGCTCAGTTGATTCGCCCCACTCACGGAGATGTTCACTGGTTTGTGGATAATGAAGCTACTAGTGCTTTATCTGAATCCAAGTCGGAACAGACAGATTAAGAGCTGAAGAATTGAAGTACAGGATAGGAATATCTTATTCAATTCTTCAGTCATACAATCCTTATCTTGCTAAATTCCAGCGGAAGCCTAGGTAAACCTCCCGGCCGTGCAGAGGAGAAAAGGCGTAAGAAGTGTCGAAGTAGCTACTAAATCCGGGTACCGCATTAGGATCATTGAAACCTACCAGAGGTGAAATTTCTTGTCGGTAGTTGAATAGATTCTGAACTCCGCCGTACAACTGGAAAGCGGGACTGAACTGCTTAGTAATCTGGAGATTGTGAAAGCTGAACATAGTAGATTCAACCGGGCGGGAAGTTAGCATCGGTTGGCCATCTTTATCTAGATCAAACACCTCCGGCAAAGCCATCGGTCCAGTCATACGTAAAGTGTAAGCAAACGTGATATCCGGTTTCTTCCAGTGGTAACTGGCGGTAGATACGCTACTCCAACGCGAGGCAAATTCTACGGAGCGGGTTTTATTGACACCTTCGTTATTTGGTTCCGTTTCGGTTACATCCTGAAAGTTCACCCCAATATTGAACGATAGTGGAAACTGAAACTGATGATTTACGCTGACCCCAACTCCCTTCGTAATCGCAAAGCCATCGGTATTCGCGTACAGTATCTTACCAGGTGTATCGTAGTCCGGAATAATCTTATTGGTAAAGTAGGTATAAAACACATCCACATCGAGCATTCCCTGACTATTTCCTAACGTATAAACGTGGTTAAGATTTACAGCGGCATTGTACGACCGCTCCGGTTGCAAATCTTCCAGAATTTCTACCATACGTTGCCCGGTAACGAAAGCATGATCTTCCGTAAACAGGTTCACCAGCCGGAAACCGGTTCCTAAATTAGCCCGAAAGGTAGTCCACTCTCCCGGTTTGTATTTAGCGTTTAGTCGAGGTGAGAAAATGGCTCCGTGGTTTTCGTAAAAATCCAGTCGAGACCCTGCCAATACGGTGAATCGTTTCGTAATATCCCATTCATCTTGCACAAACACTCCCGGAATAAACTGATGATCGGGTTGGTTCTCAACCTCCCCGTTTGCCGCCGCCTCAGTAGCAATGGTATTATCATCGTATGATTGGTAACGAGCGGTAGCTCCTACCACTATATCGTGGCTTTCGGTAGCGGGATTCCAGATAAAGTTGGTGAATCCGATGGTCTGATCGGCTTGATAGAAGTCAGAGCCGTAGTAGCTATCTTGCTGATGATGGCTAAAGGAGTAGTCTAGTTTAAAGTAGCTAGAAGTGGGTAACTCATAGGTGCCAAACAGCTCTAAGCGATTGGTGAAAATACTTTCCCCGTAAATTTCATTGCTGCCCCGCAAAGTTCGGTACGCCCGATCTTTCAGGTAGGCCGCTACTCCATTACGACGGTCCTCGTAGAAGTACTTAGCCGAAATCGTGGTTTTCTTTCGGTCTTCCCGCTGATGCGACCATTTGGTAAATAGCGAAATGCGGTCGAGGTTGATGTTATCGCCAAATCCATCCTGATTATCATCGTCAAAGTCGTTGATGTAGGCGTAGTTCAGTCCGACGTAACCGCTCCAGGAACCTATCTGCGGAGCCAAAGCAATATTACCGAACGATTCTAAATGAGAGGTTCCCATTAAATCTACCGAAAGCAGCGGCTGCCGAGCAGGGTCTTTCGTAATAATATTGATAACTCCGGCTACCGCCTCCGATCCGTAAAGGGTAGAACTCGGCCCTTTGATTACCTCAAAGCGATCAATGATCTGGGTAGGAATACCATTGAGGCCGTAAACCGAGGCTAGATTGCCGTACATCGGGGTGCCATCCATCAGTATGGCGGTGTAGGGACCGGGCAAACCGTTGATACTGATGCTATTGGTGAAGCAAACCCCACAGGCAACTACCTCCTGCACCCCATTGACCAGCGAAATCCCTTCTACAATATTGGTAGGAGCGATAGTTTGTTCCAGATAACGCGAAGTCACAACGTCAATTTTCACCGGAGAAGAACTTACGAACGTCTCTTTCATCGTACCAGTTACTACCACTTCTTCCAGCCCCAGGGCATCTTCAATTAGTGATATACTTCCCAAGTTTAGGGTTTTATTAGTTATATTATTTAAGTCAATAACCTTCGTTTGGGTACGATAACCAACTGCGGAGATAACGAGCTTCTGTTCGCCCGTAAGCGTAGTTTCTAACAGAAATTTTCCTTCATCGTCAGTATATGTTCCCTCGCTACTACCTTCAATGGCAACGTTGGCGTAACTCAATGGATTTTCAGCACTACCCACCGTACCCTGCAACTGAACCTGAGCCAAGGCTGGGGATAGGACTAGTAGCATCCAAACTGATACTAAAAACTGCTTACTATGCATGACTATTGTAAAAAATTTTTCCAAATAAAGATAAATTTTTAGACTAATCTAAATTTTACTCTATTAAAAACCTAAACTTAAATTAAATGGTTCTCTAGCTACTTAGTTTAGATATGTTTCTGGGGATAACTTAGCGATAGTTGGGGGGAGTGATAGAATTAGCTTCTATTATGGAATAAGCTATTAGAAGAGAGTAAGAATCAATAGTAAGTTTGAGAAATTTACGCAGTTTTTTTTCTTTTTCGGTTCTGATTGTTCATCTATCTAGGACAGATAGCCGAGTGGTTTATGAACGATGGAATAGCGGAGCTTACACGCTCAAGATTATCAATTTGATCTATAAGTTCAGAACAGATCGAGAATGCGAATTGATAGTAACGGTTAGTGCAGGTGCTGCGTCGGCTTTAATGCTATTTTCTTCCGAGTTTTGTTTTAGGTGCTTATTGGCATTGATGCAATATTTATTCATTTGCTAGCCGTAGTGTTTGCTATTTGTTAGTGCTTGGTTTCATTCATCGTTTAGTAATATATTCACTATCTTTTAAGAAAATCTAAATCCAGCTTTTTGTAAATCCTCAATCACTGGTTGAGCAGATTGAACAATTCCTTTTTGTTTAGCCATTTGAATCACCTTCAAAGTGCCAATGATGTCAATCTTCAAATTTTGAGCAACTTTCCTACCTTTCTTCTCATCAATGATCAGTTGACTTTTCTCAGTTTCTAGTGCCAATGCGATGGCGCTAGCTTCTCCTTTATCCAGTACAGCTTCTAATTCCTGGTCTTGTCTTGATTTTGTACTTCAACAATTTGAATCCATTCCGGCAACTCTTTTCTAATCTAAATTTTTCTTGAACTACTTGGGTGGTTGCGATTTGTTGAAATAGTTCTTGAAGAAGATCAAGTTGGCTAATGCGATCTTAAACAATTAAACAGCTTGTATCAGAAATTACTACAATGTTCATCAATCCTATTGCAAATCATTCTTAGTTTCACCAAAGATAGAGACACCATATTGGCCAACCGTTTCCAAAAATTCTCTTTTGCTGATTCCTACGAATTTTGCTGCTTGTCCTGAGCTTAAAATCCCTTTGTCGAATAAGGCTGAAGCAACAGTCATTTAAGCGTCCTTTTCATCTGCTTCATCTGGTAATTCTATGGTCAAAGTTTTCATAGCTTAACTTTTCTATTTGTTTCTTATCTAAAATACGTCTTTTATATTTCTTCTGTTTTTTTAACATAGCGCAAACGGTTTGGGCAGGCAGCGTGGCGGCTTTGGCGCGTCTTTCTTTCGGTTAGCATGAATGCTGTTTGTTTGCTTTAATGCCTCGGTTCGCATTTCAGCCAGCTATGCTGCTTGCCCTGTGTTATGGGGCGTTTCTTATTATTTCTAGAATCTCTTCATCGTCGGACTCCAAAAAGTCATGAATCGCTGAGATATTGTTCTTCAGTAACTCTGAAATTGATTTGGTTGTCAAATTTCCGGTCTTCAACCAGATAATCTTAGGTGGAATTCCTCTCACCACATTCAAATCCACAAAATCGGCATCAAATGTCACCACAGCATATCCATGACTTTTAGCATAGTCAAAAATCATCACATCTGAGGCATCTTCTAATCCTACATGTCGTACCTGTTTTGAATCTGGAAAATCTGATTCAACTTGTCTGACAATTTTAGGTGAGATATTCTGGTCAAATAGCAGACTCAAGAAGCGATCCTCAATTTATGTTCCTTATCGGCTGCAAAAGCCAAACAGGCATTGATCATTTCTTCTGTGAGCTCTTCAAAATCTTCCATGATTTCTTGCTTGCTCATGCCATTTGAAAGCCAATTCAGTACGTCATAAACAGATATTCTGGTTCCTTTGATGCAAGGTTTTCCAAATCGCTTATCGGGTCGTATTTCTATATATTCCTGATAATTCATAAGTCAAATATACATAAATTCAGCTAGACTTTTTCTTATTTATATGCCCCATAACGGCCGGTGCATATGTGGGCCGACTTGTTTGATTTTTCACTTACGCATTTATATCAGCTTGCTTAGAGAAACAAACATTCAAGCTAACGTATGCTAGGCTCACTTATGCACTTTGTTGGGCACTGGCTTTCATTCCTTCCAAAGCAGATTAATGTTATAGTCTCCAAATTTTCCATCCTTAGATATTAAGGTTAACCCTTCACTCTTGGCTTGGGCAATAATCAATCTGTCAAATGGATCACGATGATGAAAT
>NZ_JBARYM010000080.1:0-6689 GCF_049647865.1 Tunicatimonas sp.
ATTGAATTTCGTACTGCGGTGAACTTCAACGGGGAGATTGAGATTCCCTACACCATCAGCGACGGCCAAGCATCCGCTACGGGCCTGATCACGCTCACCATCTCCGACGTGCCCGATGAGCTAACCATTGGTCAGGACGGACCATTCACGACGGATAAAAACACTTCTCTCATGATTCCCAAGAGTGAGTTACTGGCGAATGACTCGGCAATCCCCTACTTGAACAGTCCCGTGGAGATCACGCTAGATGCCGTAGGCGACGCAGTGAACGGTTCGGTATCTTTGCAGGGCGAGAATGTTGTGTTTACTCCTACAACTAATTTCACCGGGTCGGCCTCCTTCACGTATAGTGTTTTGGTGATAAACGATGGGATTGGCCCGCCGCGACCGGTTGACGAGGGAACGTCTTCCGCCATCACGGTCAATGTGCTAGGCGACGCGACAGAAGATCCTTCAATCAACCAAACCGCGGTAATCGTCTCCAAGGCCAATCCGGCGTTCACTCTTCAGGTAAACAATACCAGCAACCGAACCAGCGCGGTAGTAGAAGCCTGCGACGAGCAAGGGCAGGTATGGACAATCTCGGACCGAGGCAACGGATTTCATAAGATCCTCAACGATTTTGCCAACAAGGCCCTAGAAGCCTGGCAACGGAATCCGGCCAACGGCGATGATGTTACCATTTATAAGTCCAATAATAAAGACTGGCAGCAGTGGGAGTTTATCGATGCGGGTGATGGGTACTTCCGAATAAAAGGAAAATATAATCCGCGCTTCATGACGCTATCCGGTGGCAACGCGGTCATGCTCAACGAAAACGGGCAGGACGAACAGTTGTGGCAGCTAGTAGACCCAAATTCGGTAGATTGTAGCACGGACGAAAATAATCCACCGGTAGCAGAGTTTGACGGTGATTTCTTTGGTAACCCTGACTATACGCTAAGCGTTGGAGAAACATTAGTCATTCCCTTCGCACGTTTACTAGCCAA
Organism: Tunicatimonas sp.; assembly: GCF_049647865.1. Classification (NCBI taxonomy): domain Bacteria; kingdom Pseudomonadati; phylum Bacteroidota; class Cytophagia; order Cytophagales; family Catalimonadaceae; genus Tunicatimonas; species Tunicatimonas sp. The sequence goes on from NZ_JBARYM010000080.1 coordinate 990, forward strand.
TGATTCTGATCCTGACGGGGATGCGCTGACTATTACTGAAGTAGAATTCATCAGAAATGGTAATCCGGTAATTGTAGGCAATACGGTAGAGTTTACGGGCATTGATGCAGGAGAAGGAGCACTATTCGGATACACCATTAGCGATGGACGGGGTGGGACGGCTAGTGCTAACGTTGGTTTAAACATTTTAGACGTGCCAGTTGAACCAATAACATTAGATGCAGGAAGTATTCAACCGAACGGAAGGCCGGAACCGTTAGCCTGGGGAAGTTGTGCCGAAATCGCAGCGTTTTCGGCCTCAGGTACGCCTACTGCGGTAACGCTCAAAAATGGCCGCGCCGGTGTGAAGGGAAATAGATTTAACCCCCAGTTGGACTACGACCCGGTTAGCAATACATCCGAAAAGGTAGAGATCAATTTCAGCCAGTTTGCCGGTCAAGTGTTTTTTACGCTAGGAAACTTAGAAGCTAACGAGTGGCAGGGGGCCGATGAAACCGGCTTATGGAAGCTGCTGGATAACAATGATAATGTGCTCGAGCAGGGAATTATCTCACCAACTACAGGCAACTCACTGGGTAGTAGCGTATATGAGTTTGCCACAAACTACTCGGGCCAATCGGCTACCAAGTTGGTGCTAGAGGCTACAGCTTACGACAGCGGAAGTGGTCCCGACAGAACCAATAATAATTCTGATTATAGTATTGTTGCGCTGGAATTTACGCCTCAGCAGTCCAATTGTACACCGACTAACGCTCGGGTTAAACGTCAACCTTCTGGTGTAGACCCTGCTAATTCAGCTTTGTCTCCTGATCTTCAAACAACCCTTTTTCCCAACCCCGCGCAAGAATCCGTAACGCTAACGGTGGAGTCGCCTACGAATAGCGAGCGGGAAATCTCCGTATACGATATACGAGGGGTACTGAAAATTAAGAAGACGATGTCTGCTACGGTAAATTTCCTTAAGATACCAGTTGAGCAGTTAAATTCAGGTTTGTACTTTATTCATATACAAGGTGCTACAAGCACTCAGCGATTTATTAAAAAGTAGTACAGTACCAAAAAAATACCGAAAGCAGGAGTTTTATACTCTTGCTTTCGGTACTTAAACCCGTCTACTAATAAATTATTAAGCATTCAAGGCAGCTTTTAGCTGTCCCATCAATCCCATACCAAATTGGGAGATTACTCGATACCCCTCTTTCTGTAGTGTTTCGCCCCCCCGGTTAATTTGCGAAACGTGAGTAAGAAAACCATCGGGCGTAAGGTCATCTTGTAGCGACCGATACGTGGCTTGAGCCGAACGTCGATAATGAGTAGGCAATACCCCCAGTTGTACGCCCCACATGATAGCTGCTGCAATTCCGGCACTAGCTGAAGTATCTACTTCCGTTGCGGGCTGATCAAGATAGCTGTACCACAGATATTCGGAGTTTTTCCAGCGATTAGCCATTAGAGCAGCAGCTACAAAGGACTGCTGTACTTCGTCGGTACCGGATAAATTAAAGGAGCCGCTCCGCACTGCAGCTAATGTTTTGATGGTACCCAACAGATACCAGGCTACCCCTCGTCCCCAATTGCGGTAGGCTTTCTCTCCGGAGAGTGCAGATCGCTGATAAACGGCCAATTCGTCTACCAAATAACGACTACGGTGACGTAGTTGATCTAGAGCGATCTGAGCCAATTCAGCATCTTTCCGTACTTGGGCAATTGTGGCAAGAGGGTAGGCTACGGTATAGCAACCTTCGGTAGTGATATGCTTACCGGCTAAAATAATTCCCTGTTCGTTGCGATGATCCCGGCAATAGTTTACTGCCTTTTGTACTGAGGGGTGATCCGGGTACAGATTAACAATAGCCGCAAAGGGAAGAAAATCTTCAATACTATTGAATGTTCCGTCTAATGGCTGAGTACGTGGGCTCTCCAGAATGATTCCTTGTTGTTCATCTAAGTAATGATGTAAATGCATCTCAAGTGTCTGGGTTGCTCGCGATTGGCCTTGCCGATGTAGTTCGTAGAGAGCATCCTGAACACTTCCTCCCATCCAGCCAAATGGGCTAAATGAATTCATGGAGTACAGCGTACGTAGAAATTCCTTCTCAGAAGCTGACTTATTGCCAGTTATCAGTTGAGGGGCTAAGCCGATAGCATCAGAGGGTAGCTGATCCGGAAGAAAGAACCAGGGAGTCTGAGTTCCTTCAGTCATTTGCAAAGCAATGCCCTGCCGGTTGATTTCGGGGAGCCACTGCGGATCAGCCGTAATTTGAAAGGGTTGAAATGGGTGAGCATACTTAATATTTAACAATCCAATTTCCTGGCCCGAATCGGGTAGATACATCCGAATCGTCTTTTCTTCCCGAAAGTCAATAGCGGCGGTGATACGAAAATAGAGTGTATCATCTTCAACGTTGACCGGGGGGAATCGTAAACGGGTCAACTGAGTTGCGTTAGCTTCCGGCACCGGAAAGGCAGTTAGCGCTATTGGCACGCGCTTATCTGAGGGAAAAGATAGCGTAAGATAGTCAATGTTTTGAGCTACATAACGGGTATACTTCTTTTTACTTGAAGAAGCTAGTGACAATTTTGGAAGTAAAGTAGAAGCAATAGTCAGCGTAGGAAGCTGATGAATAAAACTGCGTCGGTTCATTATACCATAGTTTAAAGCCGGGGAATAACCCGCTAAATGTAGAGAATTAAACCCTTATTTACCACCTTTTCCGCCACTAGGTAGAATTACACTGACGGTAGAGAAAATATATAAACGTTGGTAAAGCGTACAGAAATAGGGCGCATCGTTAAATTTTTTCAAAACAATAGATGGATTCTGTGCAAATAATTTATTAAGCGTTTAAGCTATCTACCTAGAATTAGTTTAGTAGACGAGTATAAAAGAAGGTTGACCTCCTCTATATAGTTACCAACCTAAAACTTTTATTCTATGAAAACGAATCTTTACCGAACGCTGGCTCAGTGTAGCCTAGTCGTGCTCCTACTTAATCAGGTAGGATTGCTTACTCCTCAAGCGAGAGCTTCTTCCTACCAAGCTTGGCCCAGTGAGACTATTTCTCATGTATCTTCGGTGCCAATCGACAATCAAGAAACATTTTCCGAGCGGTCAGCTACGCTTGCTTCAGAGATAGAAAGTACTCTCTTGAGCGTTGATCAGACTATTACCGGTCAGGTAGTTGACGAAGATGATCAGTCTCCTTTACCAGGGGTTAACGTATTAGTAAAGGGAACCACCATCGGAACAGTTACCGATCTTGATGGAAATTTCTCGCTAAGTGCTCCCGATAATGCCACCACATTAGTAGTCTCCCAAGTAGGCTATCGTAGCCAAGAGGTCCCAATCAATGGACGGTCGTCAATCATCGTAAACATGGTAGTTGATGTACAGGAATTAGGCGAAGTAGTGGTCACCGCCTTAGGTATCAAAAAGGAAACTAAAAAACTAGGATACGCTACTGCTAAAGTAGAACCGGAAGAAATGACGGTAAACCGGACCACCAATTTTATGAATTCACTAACCGGCAAGGTAGCTGGGGTTAACATTTCATCGCTAGGTACCGGGGCGGCGGGTACTAGTAAAATTCGTATCCGGGGGCAGTCATCCTTCGGAGGGCAAAACTCTCCCTTATTCGTGGTGAATGGAGTGCCTATCAATAATACAAATTTTGGCATTGCTTCTGATAATACCAACCGTACCGGGGGTAATACCGACGGAGGAGACGGACTAACCAGTATCAATCCCGACGATATAGAATCCATGACCGTACTGAAAGGGGCAGCGGCAGCGGCACTCTACGGTTCCCGAGCTAAAGATGGCGTAATCATGATTACTACTAAAACCCGGGGCTCTGGAAAGGGATTGGGCGTAGAATGGAATACCAACTATACGATTGACACGCCATTAGATTTTACCGATTATCAGTACCAATACGGACAGGGCGAAAATGGCGTGCGTCCTACTACCCCCAGCCCTACATCAGGGGTTTGGAGCTTTGGCGAGCGATTTGAACCAGGAATGACTCAAATACTTTTTGATGGAGTAGAAGTTCCGTATGCGCCGGTACGAAACCGAATAAAAGATTTTTACCGCAATGGCGATACCTGGACTAACACCCTATCATTATCATCCGGGGGCGAAAACGGCGGGTTTAACTTATCATTGTCTAATTTAGATAGCCGAAGTATTGTACCCAACTCAAGCTTCAATCGTAAGACCATCAACTTAGGATTTACCCAAGACCTATCGTCTAAATTAAATGTTTCAGGAAATGTTAACTATTCTATTGAGGAGAATACCAACCCTCCGGTAGTCGTTGGTCAAGATGTAAGTACCCCCGTAGTAATCTACTCCATGTCTAACTCAATGCCATTGGATGTACTAGATGCTAACAAGTACAATGATGAAGGAGGTGAGTTTATCTGGTCACGATTCCGCAACCGAACGAACCCTTACTTTGCTCTCAGTGAACGGTTTGAAAATGTTAAGCGGAACCGAATTTTTGGCAATGTAAATCTGCGCTATAACCTGACTGATTGGCTTTATGTACAAGGAAGAATTGGGCAAGACTATTATTCCCGAGATCAGGAATACAATCTACCTACTGGTCTGGCCTTCCTGCCCGATGCTCCTGAGGGGTTTGTGAATGGGCGATACGTACAAGAAAACCGACGGTTTAGCGAGGTCAATGCTGACTTTTTGATAGGAGCTAATCGTGAGTTTGGTAATTTTGGGATTGACGTTACCTTCGGAGGTAACCGCATGGATCGTCGCACTGACCGCAACAGTACCCGAGTGGATAATTTTATCGTTCGGGATTTGTACACCGTCAGAAACGGAGTGATCAAAGATCCGATATACGATTTGAACGAGTGGCGAATAAACTCGCTGTACGGTGCTGCGGAGTTTTCTTATAAAGGATTTCTCTTCTTAAATGCCACTGCCCGTAACGATTGGTTCTCTACTCTTTCTGCGGCTAACCGAAGTATTCTCTATCCTTCCTTCACCGGTAGCTTCGTATTCTCACAGGCCTTTGCCAATCTGCCCAACTGGCTTTCTTTCGGAAAAGTGAGAGCGGGTTATGCCGAGGTGGGTAGCGATCTGGATGTGAATCCTTACTCCAATAGTTTGTTCTACGGAGTAAATAATAATCTTTTTCCCCTACCCTCTGGAGAGCTGCAACCGGTAGGCTCAATTAGTAATTCCACCGTTCCTAATGAGAATCTTCGCCCTATGTCGGTAGAAGAAATAGAAGTAGGTTTTGATGTTCGGCTGTTTGATAGCCGAGTAGGCATTGATATGGCGTACTACACCAAAACAACCACCGACCAAATTCTGGAAGCCCAGATTACTGATGCTTCGGGCTATACCCAAAGCTTAATAAATGTAGGTGAAAGTCGAAATAATGGAGTAGAATTGCTACTAAATGTAGTACCTATCCAGACTGATAATTTCAGTTGGGATTTAACGTTTAACTACGCTTATAATAACACCAAGGTCCTGAAGCTAGGGCTGAATCCGGGTGACACGATTATCAGTGTAGGCCGAGGTATTCGGGGTGAGTTAATTACCCAGATTGTAGGAAAGCCAATGGGGCAGATTTTCGGTTTTGGCTTTCAGTATGATGACCAAGGACGGCAAATATTTAGTGGCAACAACGGGAGACCGTTAAGAACCGCTAATCAGCAGGCCTTTGG
>NZ_JBARYM010000081.1:0-2657 GCF_049647865.1 Tunicatimonas sp.
TAGCTGCTGCGCCCGTTCATCGCCACCGTCTATCATTTCTGGAGCATTGGTGATAAAAGATACAAGCCAATCTTTGTCTACTTCGGTAGTAACCCCACTTAAATTAGGACCGATGTTAGTTTCCTGAAAATTGTGGCAAGCTGCGCAATACTGATTGAACAACTCCTGCCCGTGCTGTACCGATAGTTCATCGCGAACAAAGCTTACTTCTGGGGAAGATTCTTCTTGAGATTGAGAAGAGTTACAGGATAGCAGAAAGAATAGACTAGAAGCAATAATAACGGATAGAGAAAGAACGTATTTTGGCATAATTCATTTAAATAGTGCAGTGTATAAAGATACAAAAGGGCGGGCAATATCCGTAGTTTGCTAGAAATTATCTATAAACAGATTTTATACTGATGAGGGGAATATTGCTTTGCAGTATTGGTAAGAATACACTGGCTGTAGTCTCTAATCAGAGAAGTAATCTGGTAGGTAAACGGATATTATGCAACTTTGATTCACTCGACTGTTTATGCTAATAGTACCGTGATAGAAATTGCCTAACGTTTTAAAAATATGCAATCCAAATCTTCATATCTTTACATATAAAAAGCTGCTGATAATTAGTCAGCAGCTTATATTTATTTTTGTCGCAATTGAATTTTATACGTTTCTCCTAGAGGGAGAAGAATTAAAGGAATATTACCGCTGGCCCTAAAGTTCAGTGTAGTAATTCTTTTAAAGGCAGCTGCTTTAGTAAAACTTACCTTCCAAATAGACCACCTAACACGTTACCCAAATTACCACCTTTGTTGCGACCGCCTAATACCATTCCGGCAACATCGTCAACTACGCTACCGTTGCCATTGGCATCTAATACCTGTTCTAAAAACCCTTGCTCTCTTCGGGTTTGACTGCCACCCAGCATTCCTTCTAACAGGCCACCTAGATCACCTTTTGAATTCACATTCTTTTGGCGGGCCTTTTTTCCAAGCATGCCCATGAGAATGGGAGCGGCTATTTTCAAAATATTGGCTACCTGGGCTGAGTTTAGACCAGATTTTTGGCCAATAACTTCTTCTACCCCTTGTTTCTTAGGGCCCAAGATATGACCTAGGATTTTATCTCCATCCGTTTTCACAGGTTCGTCAACACCTCCGTTAAACAAACTACCTAAATTATCAAGGATACTACCATCGTGCTTGTTACTTAATGCGTTCATCAGGCTCTGGGCCTGATCGGGATCATTCTTAGCATTACGCTCCATCGCTTTCATTAACACGGGTAGTGCCATTGTTAAAGCATTATTCGTTTTAGCTCGGTCAGTTCCTGTTGATTGTGATACTCCATCTACAATAGATCTACCGGTTTCAGATTGTAGTAAGTCTAAGATTCCACTCATTTTTTTCTTGGTTAGGTTTAAAAAAATATCTTCCAAACTCAATTTAGAAGGCTTTTCGCGCAAAATGCTAAGTGGGTAACCAAAGAAAGCATTTAACTGTTTATAATTCTAACTTAGCTCAAAGACCTCTTTGCCAAAGAAGATTGATAAACACGACGATACTTAGAAAGTAGAAAACCTAAAAGGCGATAGGAGCTGCACCTCCTTTAAATTTGAGTCCGGCAATTTCTAACTCCATCTCTCTGATAGAAATTCTCAAAGTCAGTGTGACAAACAAGGAACTTAAACTTGCCATAGGTAAGGCTGTTAACACCGGAAATTGCTCGCGAATTAGGGTTTGCCAACACTCGCGTTCGGTTTTATAGACGTTCGTCAGGCCCACTAGGGTAAATGTGTCGAAACTCGCAGGAATAACGATTACAATCCAACTCATAATAAGCCGTAGTCTTTATGTTTGACGGTCAGTTATTTCTAACGGTGGTTTTTCGGTAGAGTGTTCAGTCGTAAGGCTGAAATTATCAGATCAGCGCGTTTTTTAATAAATATCGCACAATATACGAGAACCTGAAAGCCTTAATAGGGAATACGCTAAGCAGGTTACTTACATAGATGTTGAGCCTTCAATCATACAAATGTAATTCCGTGATCACCGCAGATTTTAGCTACATTTTCAAAGTCAGGTGGTCCGGGAGGTAGTTTGGCTAACTCGCGAAACATTTTCTCAATTCCAGCCGGAAAAGCACTAGTAATCATCTTAGCTTTCTTGGTGCCAACCACTTTCCAGGAATGGCTCACGTTTTTAGGGGCAAAAGCAATATCCCCTTCTTTCAGTACCGTAGCTTTACCATCCACGGTAATCTCAACTTCCCCCCTTACTACCCTAAAAATCTCATCTTCTAGCGTGTGCACGTGCGGCGGAATGCCTACTCCTGGATCAACATTATCCACCCATTCTACAATCTGGTTATCTGTTTCGCTACCCAATAGTTTGTGAGTTTGTACATCACCAACCACGTTGAGTACCTCCCCGCTTCCTTCTTTTACAATTTTAGGTTCTAGAGTAGCAGTTGCCTTTTGGGGGGCATTCTTATTAATGGCTACTGGTGAGGTAAGAGCTATCCCTAGCCCTAGTCCTGAGGTTTTAATGAATTGTTTTCTGTCCATAGTACGATGTGTATTTGATTAGTATCGATGGACAAGATAGCGACCCCTACTAGAAGGAAATTGTGAAAAACTCGGTAATTGCTTAGAATACCGGAACTTTTACCCT
>NZ_JBARYM010000082.1:0-6096 GCF_049647865.1 Tunicatimonas sp.
ACGAAATTCTCATCAGCTTGAGACATTACTTCACTATACCACTCATATTGTTGCGAATCTTTCCCAAAAGAATGGCAGGTTTGCCAACTATTGCCTCGGTCTTCAATATGATTAAGATCCAGCGCAACAAAGCGAACGCCAAAGTTAGGAATTACGAAAGTCCATTTCCATTCATCGCCGGGCAAGGTAAAAAAGCGCCGGAATGCCGAAGCCTTTACATCATACACCGGATCATCGGGCGGGGTTTTTCCTCGAGGCCGAATTTCCCGATCATGATTACCCAACACCGGCATAAATGGCGTGGAGCTAAATAATTCGGGATAGGTGTCAATCAGTTGGCGGTAAGGTTCTATACAATTTGCTACGCCAACTCCGCAGCTACCGTGAATGTTAGGGATATTATCTCCCGCTGTTAACAGTAGATGAATACCTTCTTGAAGGAGTATATCCAGATTGGGCTTTCCTTGCCAATCAGCCACTACTGCTACCCGTAGTTCATCCTGAGGATAATTCTTAAATGTATGGCGACTAGATTGTTGGTTGTTCGTAGAAACCTGATAGTGGTATACGCTCACCTCTGGATCTAGCGAAATTTCAACCTGATGTAGATTTGTATTTTCTTCTACCGTAACCACGCTATCGTATTCTTCCGAAGCACCGTAGCGCACCACCGCATTACCAGAGGTTACACTTTCCCAATTAACGGATAGCTTGTCGGGATTATTTGATGCATGAGTAAGCCAGATTCTCTCTACCTGGGCAGTGCTAAACTCCACCATTGTTAAGGTGAGTACAAAACTGACTAAAACTATACTCGGAATTCGCTGATATTTCATAATTTAAGAGTAAATATAGTAAAAGGTTATGGCCGAAGTATGCGTAGGCTCATCATATCTGTACCAGAATATACATATTCATAGTCTTGCTAAGAGTATTTTATCCCATCCCCCCCACTGTTATTCTGATACAAAGTAGATAAACAGGCAATTTTGCTATTTTTGCTAACTGTTTCAGTTAAGCCGAATAGTTGCATCAATAGAGAAACTCAGCCAATGGTACGAATCATCCTGACCGCAATTCTACTACTACATTTTTATCAACCGGTTCAATCTGCGGTTATTCGCGAGCAGTTTGCCCAGACAGTAGATTATGTGGGCTGGCAAATTATGGATGCCTATATGCAGGATTATCTCAGTATCCGACCTAACCAAGTTGCTGAGCGGGCGGGTTACGAAGCCTTTCAGCAGGAGTTTAGCCGGGACGAGTACAGCATAGAACAGCCACCCAACAGCCAAGCTGTTGCTACCTTTCTAGAAAATAACGACTGGCGCAATGCTAGTACCAATCTGTACCGCAGAATTATTAGTATTAAAGAGATGTATCGTAATGAGTGGACGGAAAGTGAGGCAATTGATTTTTTGCAACAGCAAATCCGCAATATTAGTCTTCAACCATTGAACGTAGCCAGTGAAGATGACTACGAACAATTACAACAGACCAAAGCACTACTAATTCAAGAAATTCAGCAGTATTTATCTATTGAATCATCAGAGGCAGCATCGGCGGCGGTTGAAGATGAAAGTTTGCCTCCACCTACTACCGCTGAGACTGATGTAACTGCAACATCTGACTCCCCCGATCTTTGGGTGCCGACCGAAGCTACGGACAAATTTTCCTTTTTAGACGAACGTTGGTTTCAGTTAATCCCACTCATTTTATCATTACTTTCTATTGGACTATCGCTGTATATTTTCAGTTTACTTCGGAAGCAAGATGCCCGCATTGATCGCCATACCAAGCGCATTGAAGAACTGACCGCCCGGCAACTTCAAAAAAGCACCCCTTACGTTACCCGAGAAGAAGTAGCTCAATTGAAAAACCGGGTGAAGGAAGCCGAAGCTCAGGTAGCATCTTTGCGAAAACAACTACCCAAGAAAAAAGAAACTGATTCCCAGCCGCGTTTCGGTCTGAATACCCCTCCTGCCCCCGTTACCAAATCGTATTACCTGTCTACCCCTAACAGCGACGGTACTTTTCCGGCAGGTTCTATGTCAGCCCAGTTTCGGCCCTCGGCCTCCATCTATCACTTTGAAGTGCTGGAGCAAAACGGGGAAAATACCGCTACCTTTACTGTAGCTAATAATGCGGATGCCATGAAAGATGCTTTAAGTTCGCCGGGTAGCTACTTAGAACCCGTTTGTGAAAGTGAGAATTCCTATTTTGCGGGTGCACAACGTATCGTGAACGTAGAACCCGGTAAAGCTACCCAACAAGGTGACCAGTGGGTAGTATTTACCGAAGATAAAGCCCTAATTCGCTATGAGTGATCTTGCTACGTTTGAAACTATCCTTCTGATTATTTCTATCGGAATGCAAGGATGGTTCTTCTGGCAGACGTGGCAGCGAATGCGGAAATTTTCTGACTGGATACCTTCGGAGGAGTCGATTAAAATTATACCGAAGCGTATTCCGCTTTTGGAGCTAACTCAAACCAGTACAGATCAATTACTAGAACGCTTTTATCAGGGAAAATTACGCTTTGCCGAAGGCATCAAACTGCCGATGTTGCAAGCCGATAATTATAACTTGGCAGCCCGTTATCAGCTATTTTATGCTCTCAATCGCTACTTGCTCAAAAGTCGAGGAGTCGTACTAGATTTTGCCTTGATTCAGAATCTACTAATTCGGCAAGAGATGCAAATCCGGCAAGGGCTTAAGCAGCGGTCTTGGCTTCCGTTATTGATTGGGTTGGCATCTACCATCATCGGATTAGGGGTTAGTGCTTTCTTTTTACCTAATCTTCCTAGCGAGATTGTTACTAACGCTATTTATCTGAGTACTGCGGTACTATTTTTTAGTGGGGTTAAAATTATTGTGCTCGCTACCATTGTTGGTGCATTGTTGAGTCTGGTACTTTTAGGCTGGCAATTACCCACGGTTCAACGCAAGGCTCTTCAGCGGAAAAACGAGTTTTTAACGCTTATTCAAACTGAATGGCTACCCCAATTAGCCCAAGACACCACTCAAACCCTGCAAACGCTACAGGGGCAGCTTAGTGGTTTTCAGCAAAACTTTATGGATAACCTAAGTACCCTGGAAGTACTGCTCAACAAAAATTACGAAACACTGAAGGCTCAAGAAAAAATTGCTCAAGCATTACAGGAAGTTGATATTATGGAGCTGGCCAAAGCCAATGTAAAAGTATTTCAATCGCTGAATGAAAGTGCCCGGGAACTTACCCAATTTAAAGATTACCTCGCCCAGACCAACCAGATGGTTGATAGTACATCAGGATTAACAGAAAAGCTGAACCAGTTTTTGTACCGCACGCAAGAGGTAGAGAATGTATTAGGAGAAATTCGGGGTATCGCACAGAAAAGCGAGAAATTGCAGCAATTTTTGCGATCTCACTTCACTGAGCTAGAGCAGCGTAGCCAAGTGATCAACAATGCTGTTGTTAAAGTAGATCACGTACTGGATAGAAGCCTACAGGAATTGTTAGAACACACGCAAACCCGTATTCGAACTATCCGCGAACTAACCATTCAAGAGGAAAATCGCTTGCGGAAAGCTTTTGATGACAATCAGCATGCGGTAGGAAAACTAGCCCTCATAGAACCGCTAAACCAAAATATTAAGGCACTAAAAGAGCAAAACAACCAACAACAATCAGCAATACTCGAGCAACTGAAGCTGCTAAATCAACAAATTTCTTCAAATAAGTCAGGTACGGGAACTAATTTTTTTAAAAAACTTTGGAGAAGTGAATAATCTTCGGCACGAAAATCGTTATATTCGTAACGATGAGAAGTATTATTTGGTCCCTCGCTCTCGCCATAATGCTTACAGGTTGTCACAGTTGCTCTCGCTCCGCTCGTAAATTAGACGGGCAACGTACTACCTTGCAAAGAATGGCCACTAATGATGTAGCTCCGGATACGGTTGCTACGTACAGTCCCCCTGTTTCGTTCATTGAACGGAAAGAAAAATCCCTTACTAATATTGTAGAGATTGCCGAACCGAGCGTTTTTATAGTGTATACCTACAATCGAAATGGCAAGCGCATTGGTCAGGGAACCGGCTTTTTTATAGAAAAGCAAGGAATTGCCGTAAGTAATCACCATGTTTTTGAAAAAGGTGAAAGCTGGAAAATCAAGACCTTTGCCGGAGATGAATTTTCAGTAAAGCGCATTATTAAGCAGAGTGAAAAATACGACTACGTTATTTTTCAGGTAGAGAAAACGGAAGAAATACAACCACTTCCTTTATCCGCATCGTTACCCCGAAAGGGCGAAGATATTTTCGTGCTAGGTAACCCTAAAGGGCTGGAAAGCACCGTATCCCGGGGGATTGTCTCTTCTATTCGTAAGTACAAAGGTGAGCGGAACGCGCTCATTCAAATGGATGCCGCTATCTCGCCCGGTAGCAGCGGTAGCCCCGTCATGAATAGCAAGGGTGAAGTAGTAGGCATCGCCACCATGCAGGTAAAACAGTGTGAAAACTGCAACTTTGCTTTTAACATTGCTCTACTGCAAGATGATACCTCGCTTTAAAGATGGGTTTACATCTTAGCGTGTTCTAGTGTATATTTAATACCAGAACACCAGAACACCAGAACACCAGAACACCCCCTACACCTTCTTCGCAATAATCTGAGCGTGGCGAGGAATTGTGCGTAACCATACGCTTTTCTGAGGAACAAGTCCGGCTTTTGATTGCCACTGGTGAATTTCAGCTTCTGAATAGGTACCCGCCTGGCTAGTAGCTGCGAAATACAAATTAAATAAGCCTCCCACATGATCTCCGTGTCGGGGTTTGTCAATTCGGATAAAGTCCTGTACAATATAGCATCCCCCCGGCCGAAGGGAGCGAGCCACTCGTTCTGTCAATGCCCGATTATCTTCATCATTAAGGTGGTGGGCAAGACTGGAGGTAAATACCACATCCCATACTTCTTCTCCCAGATCTTTCGTGAGGGCATCGCCTGGCATAAAAGTAATGCGTTCGTCTTTAGCATCCCCTTCAGACATTTTCTGAGCAGACTCTAGAGCCTCCGGTAAATCAAGAATAGTAGCTTTCAAATTTGGATGATTACGGCATAGTACCGCAGCGTGAATACTATGCGCCCCCCCGATATCTAATAAACGGCGCGCCTGTTTAGGTACTGGGGTACGCTTACCAATCTCTTTAACCGATACTTCCGCGACCGACCGCATACCTCGTTGGTAAAGGCTCCATTGACTCTCGTTCATGGTTGCGTGATAATTTAGGGGCTGACCAGTTCGTAAGTAGGTTTCGTAATGCTCAACAAACTCCCATTCCAGAAACTGTAGCAGCATTTTATCATGAAGCGACTGATCGCTATCTGGTAACATCCACTGGCGGGCTAGTGAAGATAAGCGGTACTGGTTCCGGCGCAGTTGTACGTAACCCAGATGGACCAATGTATTTAGCAACGCTAGCGTAGCTTTAGCATCAGTATTACACTGGGTAGCAACTTGGGTAGCGGTTTGCGGAGAGTCAGACAATGCTTCAAAAACGCCTGTTTTAGCTCCTACCATAATAGTACGCGCCAGCATAAACGCCATATGGGTGTCGCAGATAGGTATAGGAGCAATTTTAAACCAGGCGGCTAATCGCTCTAGCCAAGTTTCAGGAACTGCCAAAATTTTCATGAGAATTACGGGTTAACTGCCCAACATTAAACAGTCTATAATAGTAAGCTAGCTTGGTAAAGATATGTTTACCTGAACAGAAAGGGGGAAGTCTCCTGAAATGCTACAAGAGCAATAAATTACAATCCAGAAAATACTAGTTTAAAGCACATTCTTACAATGTTAGAATTTTCATGAGATTGCGGTTCTGTTCAAAAACTCAATAATTATTATGCTTTAAAGTGGTTGTAGATAAGATAAACCCGGTTAAATGCTTTAGAAAATACCTCGGAAGAAATCAGTATAAAGTACAAAAGTGAAGAAGGTGCTACAAATTTTATATATCTTCAATACCACTGTTTATCCTTACGTCGGGTTTTAGTGCCCAATTTTTTCCACTTCCTTCTCCCCCCTATTATTGTGTTCTGTGAAGTAAAATTAG
>NZ_JBARYM010000083.1:0-1882 GCF_049647865.1 Tunicatimonas sp.
GCAGTATACGAAAACACACCTCGCTAGCTTTTAGAAATATTCTGAAATAAAGAAGATAGACTGATCTGCTCGTACCAATGCGATAGCTGATTCAGAGTAGAGTAAGAGCGGATTTCTTTTATCCGATCGCCTTGCAATCCGTCAAAGTGCACTTCAATAAACAGTTGGCTATCAAAGTAGAGGCACCGAGCATCTTGTTTGGAACCGTTGACTTCAACGATAAAATCGAGCAGTCGGCAGTCATTGTAAATGTACTGAAGCTGTAGTTGAGGAGCGAGCTGATTGAACTTGAAACAATTCATACTCAAAACAACCTATTTTTATTAGGAACCAGTAACCGGAATAGTGGTAGAACCTACAGCGTAGTGTTTCCTAATAATTTACTATACAACTGCGGTAGGTCGTCGTTTTTTACGATTCATCCGCGGAATCCTACCATTCAGCTAGTTTAATTCGCCAGTCGCTGCCCAAATATGCACCTTAGGCTTATCAAAATCACTAGGCTATGCGTAATTTCACTTGCATTTCTTACGGTTTAACACTTTTAGGTATCATCAGTAACAGCTACTTATTTGGCCAAACCACTTGGTCGGGAGTAGTAACTAATGGGACTCAACCTATTGTGGGAGCCAACGTCTACCTAAAGAACACCTACTTTGGAGCTACCACCGATACCACCGGTGCGTACGCTTTCACAGCTGATCCGGTTGATACGACCTATCTGATCGTCAGTGCAGTGGGTTACCAGCCGCAGCAGCAACTTATTCTAGCTTCTAACCTTACCCCTTCGTTAGATATTCAACTTCAGGAAGCTAGCCACACTCTGCAAGGAGTTACCATTAGTGCCGGATCATTTGAAGCTAGCGATAAGCATCAGGCTATTGCTTTGAAACCGCTGGATATTGTGACGACGGCCGGAGCCCTGGGCGATATTGCCGGTGCCCTGCAAACACTCCCTGGCACTCAGGCGGTGGGAGAAGACGGTCGGTTGTTTGTTCGGGGGGGCGATGGGCACGAAACTAAAGTATTTATTGATGGACTGCTAGCGCATAGCCCATTCAATGCGTCGGTTCCGGGAATACCGACGCGGGGAAGGTTTTCTCCTTTTCTGTTTAAAGGAACTACGTTTAACACCGGAGGCTATTCGGCTGAATACGGACAAGCATTATCTTCAGCTTTACTACTGAATACCAATGATTTGGCCGACCAGACCCAAACTGATATATCGCTGATGACGGTAGGGGGAAGCGTATCGCACCAACACCGCTGGGATCAATCGTCGGTTTGGGTGGAGGGAGGTTACACCGATCTGAGTGCTTACCAATGGGCAGTTCCGCAGGATATTCAGTGGGTTACCGCGCCTAAAGCATGGAATAGCTCCGTCGCTTACCGCCAGAAGACTTCTGCAACCGGAATGATAAAAGGGTACGCTCAGGTCAGCCGGAGCCAACTGGCAGTACACCAGCCTGATGTAGAGCAGCTACCGAATACCAATCTGGTGTCGCTGGAAAATGATAACCTCTACGCCAACGTATCTTTTCGGGAAGCGCTGGGCAAAAAATGGATTTGGCAGACAGGCCTATCGTACACCTACGACGAGCAAGAAGTAACTATCGACAAATTACCCGTTTGGCAGCAACAACAAGGCATACACGCCAAATCAGTAGGAACGTATGATCTAAACCCTAATGTGGCGATTCGTATCGGGGCGGAGTACTTTCATGATCAGTTTGATTGGAAAACGCCGGTTGCTGAAAATAAGGGTTCAGCAGATTTGTTGCTGCTTGATCGGCGGGCATCTCAGATTGTAGAAACCAATGCTTACCTAACCAAGCGTCTGGTATCTCGCCTAGGAGTACGAACCGAATACGCTCAACTAACG